>CANFYD010000063.1 GCA_947450745.1 Burkholderiales bacterium | reverse complement strand
CGCCGCGCAATCTGGCATGTCCGGCATGGCTTGCATGTCCTGCATATTCGGCATTGCTTGCAAAGCCGAGCGCGCCTGAGCCAGTTGCGGGCAGGCGTAAGCGGCTGTGGCCAGCTGCATGAACAGCATTGCCATCAACAACCCGCCAGTCACCCAACGACGCAAACGCCTAGACAAAATCATGCCGCGAGCATAGTGGGCCTGAACCGAATTACCGAATCAATGGGGTCAAATCAATGGGGTCAGAGTCATTTGTTTGGCGGCAACAAGGGCTGTCGAGCCGGTTTTTGCGCTAATTTTGCAGCGACAAGGTCAAGGCGCTCGGCTGGTCCGCCTTGTTGGTCCACATCCAGCAATAGTCCTGCTCCGTGCTGGTCGCCAGCGTCCCCGCCGCGCTGCTCAAGCCGTCCACCTTGGCCGGGAACTCCACCTTCTTGCCCGCGTGGAAGTGGATATTGAAATCCAACGCCGACCCGGCTTTGAAGCTCCAGTCAACAGTTCTGCCCTTGACCAGCTTGCCGCAAACCTCGGCGAACTTACCCGGCGCCACCGATAAGACTTTGTCAAAGCGGCCGCTGCCGTCCCATTGAATGTCAATCACCTCGGCCCGCACGGCGGCACCGTTCAACAGCAGCAACACAGCAAAGGCTGCGGCGCGAAAACTTGAAGTTTTCATATCGGTAAGCTCGGCAGTGAAGGAGGAAATCAATGGGGTCAGAGTCATTTATTTACCCACAACAATTGACTCTGACCCCATTTTTTGATCTTGACGAGAGGTTTTCCGGCCTTGGCGATGATGAAGGGTTCGCCTGCGACGGCCAGTTCTATCAGCCTCGATAGCTGCGTTTTGGCTTCGTGGATGTTGACGATCCGCATGGGGCGCTCCATGACCTAAGTCTGCTCAGTTTAATCAGCTTGCCTTGGCGTAGCTGCCAACTTTGAAATCTCGGCCTGCGCGGCGTTGACGTGGCAGCTGGGGTCAGGTCAGAGCCGAACCACGGGCACATCGCGGTACTGTGGTGCAGCAGTGCACGTCGCCGGAGCCCAGCAAAGCCCAGCCGCTCATCAATCCCTGAACAACCTCGCCGCGTGCAGGCCCAGGCCGGTGGCGACCGAGGCAAAGCGGTCGCCCAGCACGCGGGTGGCGCCGGGGTAGTCGGCGGCGATGCGTTCGGCCAGCAGGCGCAGGCCGGTGGAGCCGCCGGTGAAGTAGAGCGCGTTGATCTGCTCAGGCTTGAGGCCGGCTTGCGCCACCGTTTCGCGGCCGGCTTGCACGATGCGGCCGATGTCGGCGTCCAGCGCCGCGACGGCGACTTGCTCGCTGAGCAAGATTTGCAGGCCTGGCTCGACCACGCTGAGGTCGATGACGGTGTCGCCACCGCCGGCAACGGCAATCTTGGCCGCTTCGGCGCGCGCGGCCAACTCATGGCCCAAGCGCTCTTCCAGCACCGTCATCAGGCGCTGGTGGTGGCGCAGATCGCCGTAAAAGCTGCGCATATTGCGCAACTCGGCGGCCCGCAGCGGGCTGTACACGGTGTTGATCAAATGCCAGGTGGCCAGATCGAAATAGATGCCGCTGGGCACTTCGCGGGCGGGCGAGCCGGGCCGCTCGGGGCCGAACGAGCGGTAGCCGAACTCGCGCAACACGCTGGCCAACTCCACATGGCGGTCAAAGTCGGTGCCGGCGATATGGACGCCGTGGTTGGCCAGAATATCGTCGCGGCGATCGAGGCGGTCCATGCGCTCGGGGCCGACACGCACGACGGAAAAGTCCGAGGTGCCGCCGCCGATGTCCGCCACCAGCACGATTTGCTCCCGCTGGGCTTGGCTCTCGTAGTCGAACGCGGCGGCAATCGGCTCGAACTGGAAATGCACGTCCTCGAAACCCGCTGCACGTGCGGCTGCGGCCAGCGAGGTTTGGGCGGCGGCGTCGCGCAGCGGTTCGCCGTCGACAAAGAAGACCGGCCGGCCCAGCACCACCTTGTTCAGCGGTGCTGTGGCACCGGCGTCCAGCGCCCGGTTGCGCAGGCGCTTCAGGTAGCCGGCCAGGATGTCCGAATATTTGACGCCCCGACCGCCGCCGACATCGGTGGTTTGGTCAATCAGGCCCGAGCCCAGAATGCTTTTCATCGAGCGCATCAAGCGCCCGTCGGTGCCTTCGACGTAGGCGGCGACGGCAGCGCGACCAAAGGCGCGCGGCGGGCCGTCGGCGTCGTGGCGGCCTTCAACGAAATAGAACACCGCGGTCGGCATCGTCACTTGCCCGCCTTCCAGCTCGACCAAGCGCATGCCGGGGCCGTCCTGGCGCGGGATGGCGATGGCCGAGTTGGAGGTGCCAAAGTCGATGGCGCAAAAGGAGGCAGGAGAGCTCATGGGCAAGGGAGGCGGATCGGGCGCGGATTGTAACGGCCCGTCGCCAGTCAATCAGCGCCGGCTGGTGGCCGCGTGATCGACGCCTGATCGGCGTTTAGTCCCTATCGCCGTAAAACGCGAAGCTCATCTCCGGCCGCCGCCCGGCGATCAACTCGGCCAGCGCCCGGCCCGAGCCGGCACCGTGGGTCCAGCCCAGCGTGCCATGGCCGGCGTTGATCCAGAGGTTGCTGGCCTTGCGGCTGCGGCCGATGTAGGGGATGTTGGTCGGCGTGCTCGGGCGCAGGCCGGTCCAGTAGTTGCGCTCGGTGGTGTCGGCCACGCCGGGGAACAGCTCTTCGTAGCGACTGACCAGTGCCGCGCATCGCAGCTTGGCGGTGGCGCTGTCCAAGCGCGTGTCGAAGCCGGCCAGTTCGGCCGTGCCGGCGATGCGCACATGGTCGCCCAAGCGCGAGATCGCGATCTTGCGGGTGTCGTCGAGCAGGCTGACGACGCTGGCCGCCTCGGGGCGCTTCAAGCGCAAGGTGGCCGAATAGCCTTTGGCCGGATAAATGTTCAGGAATTCTCCCAACGGGCGCAGCAGCGCCGGGGTGTAGGAGCCCAGCGCGGCGACGAAGGCATCGGCCGGCAAATTGCGTTTTTCGCCGGTCGTGCGGTTGGCGACCTGCACTTGGTCGACCTGCTGGCCGCTGTGCTGCAGCGCCAGCACGTCGTGGCCATACAAGAAGGTAGCACCGCGCTCGATGCACAACTGCGCCAGCTTTTGGGTGAACACGCGCGCATCACCGGATTCATCGCTGGGCGTGAAGGTGCCGCCGTGAATGCGGGCACCAAAGTTGCTCAGCGCCGGCTCCACCTTCAGCACTTCGGCTTGGTTCAAGACACGCCGGTCTACACCGTGCCGGCGCATGATTTCGGCCCCCGCGGCACCGGCTTCAAAGTCGGCTTGGGAGGAGAAAAAATGCAGGATGCCGCGCTCCAGCCGGTCGTATTCAATGCCGGTTTGCGCCACCAGCGTCTTCAGCGAGGCATGGCTGTAGCTGCCCAGCTGCACCAGTTGCGCCACATTGCGCTCGAAGGCGGCGGTCGTGCACTGGGTCAAAAAGCTCAGGCCCCAAAGCCATTGACGCGGGTCCAACTTCGGGCGAAAGAGCAGCGGCGAATCATCGCGCAACAGCCATTTGGCCACCTTGAACGGCGCGCCGGCATTCGCCCAGGGCTCGCAAAAGCTGACGGAAATCTGTGCGCCGTTGGCGAAGCTGGTTTCCAGCGCGGCATCGTCCTGCCGGTCCACCACCGTCACCTCGTGGCCCTGCTCGAGCAAATACCAAGCGGTGCTGATGCCGATGATGCCGGCGCCTAAAACGATGATTTTCATAAGAACTCCCTTAAAGACTTAGCGGGCTTGCCAACAGTTGCAGACCCAGCGCAAACATCAGCACAGCAATACCGGCGTCAAGAGCGCGCCAGACCGCCGGCCGATTCAACGGCCCGGCCGCTGCCGCCGCGCCAAAGCCCAGCAGCGAAAACCACATCAGCGACGCCAAGCTGGCCCCCAGCGCAAAAGCCCAGCGCAGGTCGAGCGGGTACTGGGCCCCCAGCGTGCCCAGCAACACCACCGTGTCCAGATAAACATGCGGATTCAAAAACGTCAGCGCCAGCGCGCTGGCCAGCGTGGCGCGCAGGCTGCTGGCCGCAGCACCCGCCGCCAAACCGGACTGCCCGACCCACGCGCGCCTTGCGGCCAGCCAGCCATAAAACAGCAGGAACAAGCCGCCGCCCCAGCGAAACAGATTCAGCAACAGGGGCTGCGAAGCAATCAACGTGCCCAACCCGAACACACCGAGGCAAATCAACAAAATGTCGGACAGCACGCACAGGCCAACCACCGCCGCCACATGACTGCGCAACAAGCCCTGGCGCAGCACCAAGGCGTTCTGCGCACCGATCGCCATGATCAGCCCGGCACCGGTGAGCCATCCCTGTGTGATTGCGCTGATGCTGGACTCGTTCATTGGAGCCGGATTGTCGGCAGAGGCGGGCCAAATCAGAAGTTGAATTAATATTTCTCGTTCTACATTAGAGGCACTTATGAACGACCTCGACCCTGCCGGGCTGGATTGCATTGCCGCGCTGGCCGACGAGCGCAGCTTCGAGCGCGCGGCGCAGCAGTTATCCATCACGCAAAGCGCCGTCTCGCAGCGGCTGCGCAACCTGGAAGCGCAGGTCGGGCAACTGCTGGTGGTGCGCTCGCGCCCGCTACGGCTGACCGAAGCCGGCAAGGTGTTGCTGCGCTTTGCCCGCCAACTGCAGGCGCTGCGCACCGAAGTGGCGCGGGAGCTGGGCGCGCAGGTGGCCCCGAACGAGCGGATTGCGATTGCCGTCAACGCCGACAGCTTGGCCACCTGGGTGCTGCCGGCGCTGAACCCGCTGGTGCAAGCCGGGCTGAAAGAGGGTTACGGCCTGGAGCTGATCGTCGATGACCAGGACTTCACCCACGATTGGCTGCGCCAGGGCGAAGTGTTGGGCTGCGTCAGCACCGTCGCCCGAGCGCTGCGCGGTTGCCTGGTGCAAGCGCTGGGCGTGATGCGCTATGTGGCGGTGGCCAGCCCGGCCTTCATGCAGACCTGTTTGCCGGACGGGCTGAACGCAGCGAACTTCGCGACCACGCCATTTTTAGTCTTCAACCGCAAGGACGACGCCCAAGCGCAATGGGTGGCCCAGGCTTTTGGCGTGCGCGCGCCGCGTTTGCAGGAGCGTTATGTGCCGTCCAGCGAGGCCTATGTGCGGGCCGTCTGCCTGGGCTGGGGCGTTGGCGTGGCACCGGAACTGCAAGTGCGTGACTTGATCGCCAACGGCACGCTGCTGGCGCTGCGACCCGACTTGAGCATTGCGGTCACGCTCTACTGGCATCAGTGGAAGCTGCTGTCCGACCTGGTCGCCGCGCCGGCTCGGGTGGCGCTGCTGGATCAGGTGGGGCGGGCACTGGCAGCAGGGGCGAAAGCATCGCTCGAAACCTGAGAACAGTGTCTGGGCGGGCAGGTTTGCTTCCACCTTGCCATCCAACCCCATGCATCAACAAACTACAATATATTTAATCGTAGTATGATGCAGATCAAATGCAAACTCGCTCATCACCCCGTAATTCGCAGGCCACCGAAGCAGCTGACGCGCTTGCAGCGGCGGCGTTGGTGCTGCCGTTAGCCCTGCCGTTCTCGCTGCCGGCCCACTTTGCTGAGCGGGCGACGGATGCTGCTGAGCTGCTCAAGGCGCTGGCCAATCCGGATCGCCTGCTGCTGCTGTGCCAATTGGTCAGCGGCGAGAAAACCGTCACCGAATTGGGCTTGCTCGCCAGCATCGAGCAACCTTCGCTGTCGCAACAGTTGGCGGTCTTGCGTGGGGAGCGTCTTGTCGCCACCCGGCGCGAGGGCAAAAGCATTTTTTACAGCATCGCGTCACCGGCCGCTCTGGCGGTGCTGGAGACGCTCTACCGCTTGTTCTGCACGGCACAAGCGCCTGCGGCTGATGACAACAACAGCCGGCAGCTCACCCCAACCACCTCCACCACCACAACAACCACAACCGGTCGCGTCATGCGGCCTCGCAAGGACTCCGAATGACGATTGATTGGTCTCACTTCACGCCCTGGGCGTCCTTGGCCGGCGGGGTCGTGATCGGCTTGGCTGCCGCCCTGTATCTGCTGGCAAATGGCCGCATTGCGGGCATTGCCGGCATCGTGGCCAGCCCGCTGCGGGCCCTGCTGGCGGGGACGAGTTTGCGGCCTGATGCCAACCGCCTGCTCTTCATTGTTGGCCTGCTGGTGGCACCGTGGGTCTGGCGTTTGGCCGCACCGCTGCCGGCTGCCACGGTGGATGTGGGCACGGCAAGCTTGGTCGTCGCCGGCTTGCTGGTGGGGGTCGGCGTGCGCATGGGCAACGGCTGTACCAGCGGTCATGGTGTCTGTGGTTTGAGCCGCTTTTCGGGGCGCTCCTTGGTCAATGTGCTGGCCTTCATGGGGGCGGGTTTCGCCACCGTGTTTGTGCTGCGCCACCTCTTCTAAAGCTTGCTATGAGTCATCTTTTCGGTTTTTTCAGTGGCCTTATTTTCGGCATCGGCTTGATTCTGGCCGGCATGACCGAGCCCCTCAAAGTGAAGGGCTTCCTGGATCTCGCCGGGGCTTGGAATCCGAGTCTGGCGCTGGTCATGGGCGGGGCTATCGCGGTGGGCATGGTGGCCTTCGCACGTGCGCGCCGCCGCGATCGGTCCTGGACCGGTGCGCCGATCGAGATCCCCGTCAACAAGACCGTTGACCGTCGCCTGATCACCGGCGGCCTGCTGTTCGGCATTGGTTGGGGCATTGGCGGTTTCTGCCCCGGCCCGGCCCTGGTGGCCTTGGGCAGCGGTTCGGGCTCAGCCGCCATCTTCGTGGCGGCCATGCTGGCCGGCATGGTGCTGCACGACAAGTTCCTCAGCGCCAAGTAAGGCATTAGCCTTTGCTTGGGTGCGGCACAGCGCTGCTATTGGGCACTGCGCGTTTTCGTGACGAACGACCTCTTGCGCCTGTTCTGTTTTTAGCGGCATCTCTGGGCTGAACCGGCCCAAGCCGTGCGCAATTGCGCGTTACCCCCGGTTTGCGGGGCTCGGGCAGGGGGCTCGGCCGAGCTTCATCCCCTACGATTCCGGGTAACCCTATGCGTATGCCCGAACTTGCCCATTCCTTGCTGCAGTCGCAGTCGTCGTCATCATCGTCGCTGCTGCTCCCTGCTTCCCCGCCAGCCGCGTTGAGCGAGGGCACGGCGTTGGGCGTTTGGCGCTTGGGTGCGGCGCTGCATGCCGGGGCCGGTGGTCGGGGCGGGCAGTGGTTCCGCGCCCAGCATGCGTTGGCGGCTGATCGGGCCAGCGTGGTGCTGGTGTTGCCGCGCAACGAGCGATCGGCCGGCGTGTTGCTGCGCTTTGGCGATCAAGTGGGCGAATTGGGGCAACTGCGGCACCCGGCCATCACCGTGCCGACGGACAGCGGCGTGACTGCGGCGGGTCAGCCTTATTTGATACTGGACTGGACCGACGGGCAGCCGATCTTGAGCGCTTGTGCGTCACTGCCGCTGCGCGAGCGCTTGTTGTTGCTGGTGCAGTTGTGCGAGCTGCTGCGCGCGACCCACCAGCAGGGCTGGCTGCTGGGCGAGATGGACCCGGCCATGCTCTGGGTGGATGCAGATCAGCACCTGACGCTGATGGGCTTGGGCTTGCTGCCGATGCCTGACCCGGCCGACCCGTTCGAGCGCGGCACCAGCCTGGGCACGACGCCCGGCTACATGAGCTTGGAGCTGATGGCCGGTGCGCCGCCCAGCTTGAGCAGCGAGGTCTACGGCTTGGGCGCGCTGCTGTGCATGTTGGTTGACGGGCGCTTGCCGTCCGAGCGAGGCGCGGGCGTGGATGACGTCTCGCGTGCGGCGGCCTGGCCCTGCTTGAGCGCGCTGGAACAGCTCAGCCTCGATGCCTTGCTGCACAAAGCGGCGTCGCCGTTGATCGCCCAGCGTCATGCCAGTGCCGAAGCGCTGGCCGATGACTTGCGCGCCTGGCTGGCCGGTGCCAACCATTCGGCCCTGGCCTTGACGCCGATGCCCTCGCCGGTGCCTTCGCCAATGCCGGTGCCGCCTTCCCCGCTGTTCAATTCAGCCCGGCGAGCTCCTCCCAAAAGCAGCCTCAAGGCAAAGCCAGCCGCCCGCTCCTCCGGCAACGGTGTCGCTTGGGATGGGCAGCGCGCGGCGTGGCCTGCAACGCCCATACCGAGTCGCCGCCTGGCAACGCTGGCGTTCGCCTTGGCCGCGCTGCTGGGGGCTGGCAGTTGGGCCAACCTGGCCTTGTGGCCAGAGCCGGGCGCGCCGGGCTTGAAGCTGTCACCGGACGTCGGTTTGCGTCCGGTGCTGGCCCAACCCGAAGAAATGCCTGCGGTGCCGCCTGCCTTGCCTCCGGATGCCGCCACAGCGCCGCTGAGCAGCCCCGCAGTTGTTGCTGTGACTGCTCCGCTGACTGCTGCTGTAAATCCGCCGGCCGCCGAGCCGCGCAAGTTCAGCCGCCCGCCAGCGCTTTCACTGAAGCTGGGTCAGCTCAGTGAGCTGACGGAGGATGAGCCGCGCGGTATTGACCCGTTGCAGCCTACCAGTCGGTAGCAAGGCCGACCCGCGCTGAGCGGGCGTCCGTTCAGCCCACTTGTTGCGCCCCCGGCTTGCCGGCCTCGACGCTGAAGCGGGCCGACACCTCGACCGGGCTGCCCGGCAGCCACAGCGATTGCACGCTGCGCAGCTCGGCATCCAGCCGGCCGGCTTGCAGCGCAAAGCGGACATAGCCGTGCTGGTCGCTGCGGCCGTACTTGATGTGCGGGTTGTGGGGCAGGGCACGGTTGATGCGAGTCTGGTCGAGGCCCTGGCTGGTGATCGAGGTGCCGCAGAATTCGGTCGCCAGCACGGCACTTTTGGGGTCGTCAAAATCTGCCTTCAGGTCGCTGACGTAATTGGCATGCACGTCGCCACCCAGCACTACCGCGTTGGGCAATTGGCGTGCGGCCAAGTCGTTCAGCAAGCGCTGGCGGGCCAGCGGGTAACCGTCCCAGCCGTCGGTCCAGTAGATGCCTTGCTTGTCGGGGTTCTCTTGCCAGTTCATGCGGGACATCAGCGTTTGCTGGCCGAGCAGGTTCCAGGGCCGGCTCGCGTCCCAGCTTTGCGCCAGCCAGCGCTCTTGTGTGCTGCCGAGCAGCGTGCGCTTGGGGTCGGCAAAGGCCGGGCAATCCTGCAGCGCCACGGTGTTGGAGCCGCCACGGCCCGGCTTGGGGCAGACCTGCGGGTCGCGCCACTGGCGGTCGTCCAGCATGATGATGCGGGCCAAGTTGCCCCAGTCGTAATGGGCGTAGAGGCGGATTTCATGGCCGCGCGGCCGCATCGCTTTGGGGAAGGGCATGTGCTCCCAATAGGCCTTTGCGGCCGCCACCCGGCGCTGCGGGAAGTCGCTCTCCAGGCCTTGCGAGCTGTCGCCGGCCCAGTCGTTGTCCACCTCGTGGTCGTCCCAGGTGATGATCCACGGCGCGCGGGCATGGGCGGCTTGCAGCAGCGGGTCGCTTTTGTACTGGGCGTAGCGCTGTCGGTAGTCGGCCAAGCTGCGGCACAGGCCACCCTGGTGGCTGCGCTGGCCCGGCACCGGCGCAGCACCTGCCGCCGATTCGTAGATGTAGTCGCCCAGGAACAGCACCACATCCAGCTCCTGCTGCTGCGCCAAGTCGCCCCAGGCGGTGTAGAGCCCGTGATCCCAGCGCTGGCACGAGGTGATGGCGAAGTTCAAGCGCGCCACCGTGGCATCCGGCGCCGGCGCAGTGCGGGTTCGGCCCACGCTGCTGCGCGCGCCCAGGGCGGTGAAGCGGTACCAATACCAGCGGTCCGGGCGCAAGCCGCTGGGCTCGGCATGCACGCTGTGGGCGTCGGCGGCCACGGCCTGCTCGCTGCCGCTGGCGGCTATTTTGGAGAAGGCTTCGTCCTCGGCCAGCTCCCACTTCACCTCGACTTGCGCCGGCAGATCCGCGCCGGTCAGCCGCGTCCACAACACCATGCGGTCCGGTCGCGGGCAGCCGGAGGCCAGGCCCAGCGCAAAGCGCTCCACATCGGCCGCTGTATTGGCCAAGGCGTGGCGGATGAACAGCGGCGCGCTGCCGACGGCGAGGCTGGTTTGCAAACCGGTTTTCAGCAGACGACGGCGGGCCAGATCGGGGGCGGTGATGGGTGTCATGCCCGCCAGCATAACGGCGGCACTGCAAGGCCCGCCGCCAGCCGTCCGGCTATCATCCGCCGCCCGCTGACGTGGCTGCTAGCTTCAGGATGACGCGCTCCATGACTGTTCACACACACTCCCGTCGGCTGGCTTGGGCACCGGCCCTGTTGGCTGCCCTCAGTGCTGGCCTTGGGCTGAGCCTGGCTGCGCATTACCCCTTGTCGGCAGCCACAGCGGTGCTGCTGTGGCTGCTGGCCGCAGGGCTGGCGTGGCGGTTCTGGGCCGCCACGCCGGCGCTGTTCGCGCTGTTGCCGGTGCTGGGCTTTGCGCCTTGGTCCGGCTGGATCACGTTCGAGGAGCTGGACCTGCTGGTGCTGGCCAGCGCCGCCGGCGCTTATGCCGCGCTGGCCTGGTTTCCAGCGACGTTGAAGAAGCATCAGCTGCCGGCCTGGCGCAAGACCTTGGCCTATTCGCCGCTGGTGCTGCTGCTGATGGGCTTGTTCGCTGCGTCGATGCTGTGGTCGGTGCAGCGCGGTTTGGCGGACGCCGGCGGCTTCAGCTTCGGCTGGTTTCAGGGCTATCACGAGGCGATGAACAGCATCCGGCAGGGCAAGAGCTATTTTCTGGCGCTGCTGCTGTTGCCGGTGTGGGTGCAGGCCGCCGGCAGCCAGCCGCGCCGCTCGAGCCAGGCCCTGGTTTACGGGCTGGCCGGGGCTTTGGCGCTGGCCAGTTTGGCGGCGGTCTGGGAGCGGCAGGCTTTCACCGGCTTGATGAATTTCTCCACCGACTACCGCACGACCGCGCTGTTCTGGGAGATGCATGTGGGCGGCGCGGCCTTTGATGGCTGCTTGGCGCTGACCATGCCTTTCGCCCTGCTGTTGCTGCTGCGCGCACAGACACCCAAGCGCTTTGCCTGGGCCATGCTGCTGCTGCTGCTCGGGGCCTATGCCTGCCTGACGACGTTTTCACGCGGGGTTTACTTGGCCGTGCCAGTCAGCTTGGGGTTATTCCTGGCCCTGCGTGAATTGCAAGGTCGACGAGCGCTGAAGCTGGTCGGCCAAGGTGCCACCGTGAACGCCCCTGTCGGTCCAACGGCGACCAATCCCTTCACGCTGGCGAGGCTTGGCCTCTTGTTGATAGCGGCGGCCTTCACTGCTGCTGCGGTACTGATGTTCTTCGGCAGTGGCTATCGCGGTTTGCTGGCCTTGTTGGGCGGTATGTTCGTCTTGCTGATGATGCCGGCCGAGGCTGGGTTTGCGGGTCCTGCGCAGCGTGTCGTCGGGCTGTTGATGGGGGCGCTGGCGGGGGCCGCGTTGGCGGCGCTGAGCTGGGTGCTGTCGATGGAGGTCGCCAAGTCGGCTTACTTCACTTATTCGCTCGCTTTCGCGGTGGCCT
>CANFYD010000062.1 GCA_947450745.1 Burkholderiales bacterium | reverse complement strand
TGCGTCCAAACTGAGCGGCACGCTTGGCCGGCCTGCCCATGCAATGCATGAGCAACTCAGCCGCCGGCTGATCAAGGCATCAACCGCGCGGATGGTGTTCGGCGTGAATCTGCTTGAGGCGTTCGCGCGCCACATGGGTGTAGATCTGCGTGGTGGACAAATCGGCGTGCCCGAGCAGCAGTTGCACCGCGCGCAAGTCGGCACCGTGGTTGAGCAAATGGGTGGCGAAGGCATGGCGCAGCGTGTGCGGCGACAGCGGGCTGGTGATTCCGGAGATCACGGCGTACTTCTTCACCAGCGTCCAGAACATCTGGCGAGTCATGCCCTCGCCGCGCACGGTGACGAACAGCGCGTCGCTGCGCATGCCCTTCAGCAGCTCGGCGCGTGCGCTTTGCAAATAGCGCATCAGCCAACTGTGCGCTTCTTCGCCAAAGGGGAGCAGGCGCTCCTTCGAGCCCTTGCCGGTGATGCGCAGCACGGCCTCCTTGAAACCGACATGCACGCTGTTCAGCGTCACCAACTCGGTCACGCGCAGGCCGCTGGCATACATCAGCTCCAGCATCGCGCGGTCCCGCAAACCCAGGGCACTGTTTGCGTCGGGGGCCGCCAGCAAGGCATCCACCTGCAGTTCGCTGAGCAGCTTGGGCACACGCGGCGGCGCTTTGGCATTGCGCAGGCGCAGCGTCGGGTCTTGCTGGATCCGTTGTTCACGCAAGCCCCAGCGGAAGTAGCGCTTGAACACACTCAAGCGCCGGTTCGAACTGGTGGTGTGGCTGCCGGGGTAGCGGGCGCTGGCATAGGCCAGCAGGTCATCCTCACCGCATTGGTCCAGCGACAAGCCCGGGCCGGCCGGGCCCGCCAACCACTCGGCCAGCAAGCTCAGGTCGAGCCGGTAGGCGTCCAAGGTATTGGCCGCCAAACCGTCCTCCAACCAGAGCATTTCAACAAACTCGGTGATGGCCGCTTGGCTGCGTATCAAATGCTCAGCCCCAGTGAAAACAGGGCTGGAATGGCTGACATCGCTCACATCACGCACATCGCTCACTCCAGCTTGAGCTTTTGCTGCGCCACCACCGTTTTATAGATTTCGAACTCGGCCTTGATCTGCGCCGCAAACTGCTCAGGCGTGTTGGCCACAAGGATGGAGCCGGTCTCTTCGATACGCCTTTTCACATCCGGCAGTTCCACCGTCTTCTTGATCGCGTCGTGGATCTTGTCCACCACGTCCTTGTGCATGTTTTTGGGCCCGTAAATGCCGTAATAAGCCATGCGGTTGACCGGCTCCAGCCCGACTTCCTTGAAGGTCGGCACATTGGGCAACTGGCTCAGGCGCTGGGGTGCGGCGACCACGATGGCAATCAAGCGGCCGTCCTTGATGAAGGGCAAGGCGGACGGCAGGTTGTCAAAAATCATCGGCACTTGGCCGGCCACCGTGTCGTTCAAGGCCGGCCCGGCACCGCGGTAAGGGATGTGAGTCACAAACACCCCGGCGAGGTTTTTGTACAGCTCCATTTGCAAATGTCCGATGCCGCCGGTGCCCGAGCTGGCAAAGCTGTATTTGCCTGGGTTCTTTCGCAGTTCAGCGACGAAACCGGCGTAATCACGCGCCGGGAACGACGGGTGCACGGCGATCACATTCGGTGTGGCCGCCACATTGATGATGGGCGTGAAGTCGGTGATCGGGTTGTAGGGAATCTTCGGGTTGATGGCCGGGTTGGCCGCCGTGGTGGACACGGTGGCCATGCCCAGCGAATAGCCGTCGGGTGTCGCCTTGGCAATTTCGTTGGCACCGATCAAGCCGCCGCCGCCCGCCTTGTTCTCCACCACCATCACTTGGCCGAGCTGCAAATGCGCCCTCTCGGCCACCACACGGGCAATGATGTCGGTGGTGCCGCCGGGCGCAAAGGGCACGACCAAGCGCACCGGCTTGGTAGGAAAGGCCTGCGCATGGACAGCCGCCGCGCTGAACAAAGCCATTGCCGCAGCCGTCGTCAGAACAGCCAATTTACCCAAACTCATGCGTCGATTCATGCCTCTATCCCCTATGTTGTGCCTGCCCATGCTAGCCGATCAAAATCCGCCCTGACGACCGCATCAACCCTGAGCCCGCAAACCAGGGGACCCGGCTGCACCCTGGCACACTGCCGCCCATGCCTGATGTCTTGTTGCTGCTGCCCGATTTTTTGCTGATTCTTGTCGGCTTTGTGTTGTGCCGCTTTACCGCGCTGAATCGCCCGGTCTGGGAAGCCACCGAGCGCTTGGTCTACTACCTGCTGTTCCCGGTGCTGCTGTTCAACTCGGTGTTGCGCACACCGCTGCAGCCGTCCACCACCACCCATCTGGCCCTGGCCGGCATGGCGACCGTGCTCAGCGGCGTGGCCCTGGCCTACGCCTTGCGGTGGCTGCCGCGCGTGGCAGCGCCGCCGCTGAATCAGCTGCATGCCTCGGGTGCGCAGGTGGCGTTTCGCTTCAACTCATTCATCGCTTTGGCGTTGGCCGAGCGCTTGCAAGGCGCACAGGGCGTCGCTTGGGTGGCGTTGCTGATTGCCTTGTGCGTGCCGATCTGCAATGTGGCGGCCGTCTGGCCGCTGGCGCGGCATGGCGGCCATGGCTATGCGCGCGAGTTGCTGCGCAACCCGCTGATCATCGCCACCGTGGCGGGTCTGGCCGGCAATCTGCTGGGCCTGAAGCTGCCCGACGCGGCAGCACTCACGCTGCACCGCATCGGGCTGGCCGCCCTGCCGCTGGGTTTGATGGCGGTCGGTGCCGGCCTGCGCTTTGGTGCGTTGAAGGAAGGGCCGAAGTTGGCGGCCGCGCTGCTGCTGATCCGTCATGCGCTGCTGCCGCTGGTCGCCTTGGGACTCGCAGCCTGCTTGGACTTGACCGGTCCGCAGCGCGCCATTCTGTTGATGTTTGCCGCCCTGCCCACCGCCTCCAGTGCCTATGTGCTGGCCGCGCGCATGGGCGGCAACGGGCCTTATGTGGCCGGGCTGGTGACGCTGTCGACGCTGCTCGGCATGCTCAGCTTGCCGCTGTGGCTGTTGGTGCTGACGTGGTTGTGAGCACGGGCGGCGGGGCCAAAGCCCAATCGATGTGCTCGGCCACCAACTCGCTGGCAGCCGGCCGGGCCGCTGCCAAAGCCGCACGCATCGCTTGCAGCGCGTCCAGCGGTGCCAGCTCCGGCGCGCCGTGCAGTGCATTGCCCATGGCCACCGCCAAATTGCGCTGCCAGCGCTGATGGCCGATGCGGCGTATGGCCGAGCCCTCGGTACGACGTAAGAACTGCGGCTCGTCCCAACCCCACAGCGCCAGCAAGTCGGGCGCTTGCAGCTCGGGTCTGGCGTCAAAGTCCGGGACTACCGCTTTTTGCGCGAACTTGTTCCACGGGCAAATCAGCTGGCAATCGTCACAGCCATAAATACGGTTGCCCAGCAGCGGGCGCAGCTCCACCGGTATCGCCCCGGCGTGTTCGATCGTCAGATAAGAAATGCAGCGCCGGGCATCGAGCCGGTACGGCCCCAGGATCGCCGCCGTCGGGCAGATGTCGATGCACGCCGTGCATTGCCCGCAATGGCCGCTGACCGGCGCGCTGACCGGCAGCGGCAAATCCAGGTAAATCTCACCCAGAAAAAACATCGACCCGGCCTCGCGGCTCAGCGTCAGCGTGTGTTTGCCGCGCCAGCCCAGGCCTGAGCGCGTCGCCAACTCCACCTCCAGCACCGGCGCCGAATCGGTGAAGACACGGTGGCCAAACGGCCCGACCGCCTTCGCAATGCGCTCGGCCAGTTGCTGCAAGCGCTGGCGCAAGACCTTGTGATAGTCCCGGCCTCGGGCGTAGGCCGACAGTTGTGCGCGCTGCGGCTCTTGCAGACCTTGCCATTCCAACGCTTGCCAACCGGCCGGGGTGGCGCGCGGCAAATAGTCCATGCGGGCCGTCAGCACCCGCAAGGTGCCGGGTACCAGCTCGGCCGGCCGCGCGCGCTTCAGGCCGTGAGCCTGCATGTAGTGCATGCTGCCGTGAAAGCCAGCGGCCAACCACGCTTGCAAACCCGCTTCAGCCGATGACAAATCGATGTCCGCCACGCCGATCTGTGAGAATCCCAACTCCGAAGCCCAGCCCTGCATCTGCTGCAGCAAAGCGGGCAAGTCGATTCCGTTCAATTGCTGTGGAGCCTGTGTCATTTGCCCATTCTAGAAACCCAAGCCTTGCACTGGGCCTCTGAAGCCGATTGCGCCCGCTTCGCCGGTGCGCTGGCTCGTGCGCTGGGCACGACGCCCGGCCTGATGGACGCCAGCATCGAATTGCACGGCAGCCTGGGCAGCGGCAAGACCACGCTGGTGCGCCACTTGCTGCGCGCTTTCGGCGTGACTGGTCGCATCAAGAGCCCCAGCTACGCGGTGCTGGAAAGCTATGCCACCGAGCATGGCGAGATCAGTCACTTCGATTTCTACCGCTTCGCCGACCCGATCGAATGGGAAGACGCCGGCTTTCGCGACATCTTTGCCGCCCCCGGCCTGTGCTTGAGCGAATGGCCTGAAAAAGCCGCCGGCATGTTGCCGACAGCAGATTTGCAAATCTGGCTGGAAACCCAGGCCGACGAGAGCCGCAGCGTGCAACTGCAGGCCCACACGACACGCGGCGTGCACATCATGCAAGCGCTGCAGGGAGCACCGGTATGACTGACAACGACAGCAACAAAAAGGCCGCCCGCCGCTCGGCGCTGCGCGCGATGGGGGCCTTGGTCTTGTGCTTTCGCGCCCCGCAAGCGCTGGCTGCCAGCGTCGCCAGTACAAATGCCAACAGCGCCAGCAACCTCGCCAACAACAACAGCAGCGCCATCGTGGCGGTACGCGTCTGGCCGGCGCCTGAATACACGCGGGTCACGCTGGAGTCGGACAAGCCGCTGGCGGCCCGGCATTTCCTGACCGAAAGCCCGGAGCGGCTGGTCATCGACATCGAAGGCCTGGAGCTGAGCCCGGCCCTGCGTGAATTGCTGGCCAAGGTGCGGGCCGATGACCCCTACATTGCCGGTGTGCGAGTGGGACAGAACACGCCGCGCGTGGTGCGGGTGGTGCTGGATTTGAAGCAAGCGGTGGCCCCGCAGATTTTTACGCTGGCCCCGGCGGCACCCTATCAAAATAGGCTGGTCTTTGACCTATTCCCCAAGCAGGAGACCGACCCGCTGCTGGCCTTGATCCGAGAAAAAGAAGCGGCCGAGCATGAGGCTGCTCAATCGGTGCAGGACGCGCTGGGCGAGCTGATCGGGCGGATCGACAAGCCCCCGCTGCCGGCGCGGCCGCCACTGGCAGCCGCGACTGTCCCACCGCCCTCCCCGCCGGCCGTGATCACGCCAGTGCCTTTGCCACCTGTCGCCGCTGTCATTCCCGCTCTTCTCGCGCCTCGTCCGTTGAGCAGCGCCAGCAGCCAGATCAAGCTCGACCGCTTGATCGTCATTGCGCTGGACCCCGGCCACGGCGGCGAAGACCCAGGTGCCATCGGCCCGACCGGACTGCAAGAAAAAGACGTGGTGCTGGCCGTCGCCCTGAAGCTGCGCGACCGGCTCAACAGCAACCCGAACATCCGCGTGATGATGACGCGCGACGCCGACTTCTTTGTGCCCCTGCAAGAGCGGGTGCGCAAGGCCCGCAGGGTGCAGGCAGACCTGTTTGTCTCGATCCACGCGGACGCGTTCTTCACGCCAAAGGCCAAGGGCGCCTCGGTGTTTGTGCTCAGCGACGGCGCGGCCACCAGCCAGGCGGCCCGTTGGATGGCCAACCGTGAAAACGCCGCCGACATGGTGGGTGGCGTGAACGCCGCGGTGAATGACGTCAATGTGCTGAAAGCGATGCTGGACATGAGCACCACAGCGCAAATCAAGGACAGCCTGAAGCTCGGTGCCGAGGTCTTGGGGCAGATCGGCAAAGTCGGCAACCTGCATAAGCGCACGGTCGAGCAAGCCGGTTTTGCCGTACTCAAAGCACCCGATGTGCCGTCCATCCTGGTGGAAACCGCCTTCATCTCCAACCCGGAAGAGGAAGCGCGTTTGCGCGACCCCAACTACCGGGAGGAATTGGTCGAGGCGCTGGCCATCGGAATTGCCCGCTACTTCGCCAAGAACCCACCGCTGGCCCGCCACCGGCCGCTGACCTGATGGCGACAGCGCCTTTTCTACAACTCCAGCAGCTCATTTCATGCATCCAAGCCGCCACACCACGCGTATAAAAATCACATGAGCCCAAACCCGAACCCTGCCAGCAGCCGCAACGCCGAGCTATCGGCCTTGCTGTCCCGCATCGCCTTGCGCGATCGCTCTGCTTTTGAAGCGCTGTACCGCAGCACCAGTGCGCAACTGTTCGGCGTCGTGCTGCGCATCAACAGCGACCGCGCGCAAGCCGAAGATGTGTTGCAAGAAGTCTTTGTCAATGTCTGGCGCGCCGCCGATGGCTTCGACGACCGCTTGTCCCAACCGATGACCTGGCTGACCAGCGTGGCCCGCAACCGCGCCATCGACAGCCTGCGGCGCAGCAAGTCCGCGCCGGTCACCGTCAGCCGCTACGTCAGCAGCGGCGACGGTGACGACAGTGCCGAACATGATTTGCTTGAAAACATGCCCGATCAAGCGGCCGGCCCGCTCGATTTGCTGGAGCAAGCCTCGCGCAACCATTCGCTCGAAACCTGCATGCAGGCGCTGAATGGGCAGCAGCGCTCCAGCTTGGCGCTCGCTTATTACCAAGGTCTGTCGCATGCCGAAGTGGCCGAGCAACTTTGCCAGCCGCTGGGTACCGTGAAAAGCTGGGTGCGCCGCGGCTTGCAAAGTTTGCGCAGTTGCCTGGACCGGGCCGCCGGCCTGTCCGGCTCTAGCGTGGGAGCCCTCTGATGGATTACAGCCGCCCCGAATTAGCCGAAAAACTGGCTGCGGAATATGTACTGGGCACCTTGCGCGGTGGTGCGCGCCGGCGCTTTGAAACTCTGCTGCCGGCTCACCCTCGTATGGCCGACGCCGTGCAGTCTTGGCAGCAACGGATGCAGCCGCTGGCCGCGCAGATCACGCCGGTAGAGCCGCCGCCGCGTGTCTGGACGGCCTTGCAGCAGCGCTTGTTTGGTGAGCTGGCAGCGGTGCCGCGCTGGTGGCAGCGCCTCGGCCTGTGGCAAGGCTTCAGCGGCGCCACCAGTGCGGCGGCGATTGCGCTGCTGGTCACCTTGAACCAGCCGCAGCCCGCGCAGCCGCCCATCATCATCGTGATGAACGGCACGCCGGACGGTGCGGCCATCATCAAGGCCGGCTTTGTGGCCAGCGTCAGCACCGACGGCCGAGCGCTGGTGCTGAAACCGCTGGGCGAGGTCAGCTTGGCGCAGGGCCGCGCGCTCGAACTCTGGGCCGTGCCGACAGCCGGCGCACCGCGCTCCCTGGGCTTGGTGTCGGCGCAAGCTGCCACCACGGTGCTGCGCGCTCACTTGCTGCAAGACACCAGTGCCTTTGCCGTCAGCATGGAACCCAGCGGCGGTTCACCGACCGGTACGCCGACCGGCCCGATCATCTCGGCCGGCACGATCTAGTGTCGTGTCAAGCGCCCATCGAGAGTTCTCCCACCACACCAAGCCCCGCAACCGCGGGGCTTTTTTCATTCTGGCCGGGCTTTGCTGACCCGCAAGCCTCAGCTTGCGCAAGCGGTCACAACAATTTACGAATTATTTGCAGATGGGCTGCATCCGATTGAAAACAGCTTGCGTATAGATCTGCAGCGCTGCCAAACATACGCAGCAACAGCGCACAGCCCGGGGGCTGACAGCCCCCACCCGTTTAAAACACACCTCGGGACACGCCCATGAAGAACCAGATCAATAGCCTTCGCCCTGCACGCTCGCTGAAGCAAGGCCTGACCCTCGTCGCCCTGGCGACTGCGGCCTTCATGGCCGGCCCGACGCAGGCCTCCAGCCACCGCGAGGCGCCGTTCATCACGACATCGCCCAAGGTCGATGCCACCGATTTCTACATGTTCATGAGCTACGAAACCGGCCGCGCCGACTACGTCACCATGATCGCCAACTACGCGCCACTGCAAGACGCTTACGGCGGCCCCAACTACTTCGCGCTGGACCCCGATGCGCTGTACGAGATTCACCTCGACAGCAACGGCGATGCCAAGGAAGACCTGACCTTCCAGTTCCGCTTCAAGAACACCTTGAAGAGCATCACCCGCCGTGTCGGTGACAAGGATGTGGCGATTCCGCTGGTGCAGAACGGCACCATCAGCAGCGTCAACGACGCCAAGTCCAACCTGCGTGAAACCTACACGGTGGACGTGGTTCGCGGCGAGCGCCGCACCGGCACGCACACCCAGTTGACCGGCAAGAACGGCACCACCTTCGACAAGCCGATGGACAACATCGGCACCAAGACGATTCCTGATTACCCGGGCTATGCCGCCCAGCATGTCTACGAAGTGACGATGCCCGGTTGCGCCATGCCCGCCAAGGTCTTCGTCGGCCAGCGCAAGGATCCGTTCGCCGTCAACTTGGGCGCGATCTTTGACAACGTCAACGCCCCGCTGTCCGTCATCACCGATCGCAAGTTCATCGGCGCTGCCAAGAGCACGATCGACGACAAGAACGTGACCACGATGGCGGTTGAAGTCCACAAGAGCTGCCTGGTTGCCAGCGGCGAAACCGTCATCGGCGGCTGGACCACCGCCAGCGTGCGTCAAGCCCGCATGCTGTCGGCCAAGCCGAAGAGCGGCCACAAGACGACCGATGTGAACGGCGGCGCTTGGCTGCAGGTGTCGCGTCTGGGCCAGCCGCTGGTCAACGAGGTGGTGATCGGCTTGCCGGACAAGGACAAGTTCAACGGCTCCGAGCCGAAGGGCGATGCCCAGTTCGCCACCTACGTGACCAACCCGACCTTGCCAGGCTTCCTGGAAGACACGCTGGCCATCCCCGGCACCGCACCGAAGAACCTGCCACGCACCGACCTGGTGACCGTCTTCTTGACCGGCATTCCGGGCGTCAACCAGCCGAAAAACGTGGTCGGCTCGGAAATGCTGCGCCTGAACACGGCCATTGCGCCGGTGGCCGAAGCGATGCAGAACCGCCTGGGCATCATGGGCTCGCTGCGTGACGGTGGCACCGACTTCTCCGGCTTCCCGAACGGTCGCCGTCCGAAGGATGACGTGGTGGACGTGTCCATCTCCGCCATGATGGGTGCCTTGTGCATGGCCAATGGCGAAGGCACCAACACGCTGGGCCTGGGTGCAACTTGCAAGCCGTCGAATGTGCCGCTGGGCAAGACCAGCTTGGAGCTGCATGACGCCGTCGATCAAGCCGCGATCAGCTTGTTGCCCGGCTTCCCCTATCTGTTCCAGCCGCTCCCCGGCGCCAAGTAAGCACAGGCCCTCATCATGACGACATCAATCTCCATCCAGCGCGCAGCCGCCAGCCTGCTGCTGATCGCCCTGCTCAGCGCCTGCGGCGGCGGGGGCGGCTACAGCGACCCCGTGGTCACACCCGCACCCGTTGTGACGAACGAACCGCCGGCCTCGGCCTCGGCTTCCGACTCGGGGTTCGTCAGCTATGTGGTCAGCCTCGCGGCCGCCCTCATGGACATGGCGCTGCCGGTCGACCTGAGCAACTTCGTGCCGCCTGCCGCAGCCGCCGACAACATCCCACCGGTCGCGACGATCAACGACAGCGCAAGCTAAAGCCGATCCGGACTCTGTCCGCTGCCCCGCACAGGCTTGGCTTGTGGCAGGGCATTTTTTTCCGTAACCGGAAACTCCGATGACATTCAAACCGCTGCGGCTGAGCCTGGGCTTGCTGGCTTGCGCCTTGCTCACTCTGCTGCCCGCGCAGGCCAGCCCGCTACAGCCGCAGCGGGACAACGAAGTGCTGGAAAAGCTGCCCTTGCTGGCACCCTGGGCCCGTGATGCGAGGCTGGCCCGCAAGGCCGGACAAGGGACTGGCGACCTGCGCTCGGCCCTGGCCACAGCCCGCCAGTTCCTGGAGCTGGCGCGCAGCCAAGGTGACGCGCGCTATGCCGGCCAAGCGCTGGGCAGTTTGCAGGCCTGGCCGACCACAGCAACTGCGCCGGTGGAGGTGCTGGTGATGCGCGCGTCGGTCGAGCAATACCTGCACCAGTTCAGCACGTCGGAAACAACGCTGCGGCTGGCGCTGGCCCAGCAAGCGCTGCACCCGCAAGCCTGGCTGACCCTGGCCAGTTTGCAGCGGCTGCGCGGCAACTACTCGGCAGCGGCCGACTCCTGTGGCCGTTTGTCGCTCAGCGGTGCCGACTTTTACGCCCGCGCTTGCCGGGCCGAAACCGAAAGCCTGGGCCCCGCGCAGACGGCCGCCCGCGCCGAGTTGCAAGGCCTGCTGCTGTCGCGCGAGGCCGGCTATTCGCAATCGCTGCGCGCCTGGCTGCTGACCTCGCTGGCCTTGCTGGAGGAAATGACCGGCGACGACCAAGGCGCCGAGACCCATTACCGCGCGGTGCTGGCCTTGACGGACCCGCAAGCCGATTCGGCCGGCTATGCGCGGCTGGCCTTTGTCGATCACTTGCTGCGTTTGCAGCGCGGGCGGGAAGTGCCGGCGCTGCTGGCCGTGTTGCCGCGCTCCGATGCGGTGCTGTTGCGGCTGGCGATTGCGCAGCGGCAGAGCCAAGCGCCCCGACAGAGCAAAGCCCAGAGGGACAGCGCCGACGCGGCCGAATTGGTGCAGCGCTTTGCCGCCATCGACGCCGCCAACACCACCGGCACCAGCCCGCATGCGCGGGAGCAAGCGCGCTTCGCTCTCGACGTACAGGGTCAGCCGCAACGTGCGCTGGCGCTGGCGCAGCGAAATATCCAGACGCAGCGCGAGCCGGAAGACTTGCTGCTGCTGGCCCGTGCCGCCGTGGCCGCCGGCAATGCCGCCGCGCTGGCGCAAGCCCGGCAACTGTTGATCACCCAGGGGCTTAAAGATGCGCGCATCGATGCAGTGCTTTAAGACATTTTTGAAAGGCTCGCTGCCGCATTGGATGCTGGCTGCGTGCCTGCTGCTGCCTGCGTTTGCTGCCTCGGCGCACAAATCCAGCGATGCCTATTTGCAGTTGAGTCGCAGCGAAGCCGGGCTGACGCTGCGCTGGGACATTGCCTTGCGCGACCTCGACGCCGCGCTGCTGCTGGACCGCAACGACGACCGCAACATCACCTGGGGCGAGGTGAAGGCCAAGCTGCCGGAGATCGAACAGTTGGCGCGCCAGGGTTTGGAGCTGAACGGCGGCCAATGCCCGCTGCAACTGCAAAGCCACGGTTTCGAGCGCCGGGTGGACGGCGCCTACATCGCCCTGCATTGGTTGGCCGTTTGCCAGCCAGAACTGCCAGCCCAAATGGCCAACCTGCGCCTGCGCTATCGCTTGTTTGCCGATATCGACCCGACGCACCGGGGACTGTTGCGGCTGGACGGCCCACAAGGTGGGAGGGTCGTCTCGCTGGACCCGACAGCGGCGGAGCAAACGGTGTCGCTGCCAACGGTGCAGTCTGCTCTGACCCGCCCGAAGCCCGCCACCGACGAGCTGCAGCCTGCCGTTGAACCGTCTGCGAAGTTACAGCTCGCAGCGGCTCCACAAGCTCAAACTCAAACTCAAACTCAAGGTCAAACCGATGCCACCCGCTCAGGCCTGAGCGGCAATTTTCTGCGCGACGGCATCGCTCACATTTTGGGCGGCT
>CANFYD010000061.1 GCA_947450745.1 Burkholderiales bacterium | reverse complement strand
TGTATCAGACCGCCACCTATCTGGCCGCCCGCCGCGCCGGTTGTACCGGTCACGAATGCGCAAACGCCGAACGCACTGCGGCCGACTTGGCCTTGAAGAACCCGTCCTTGTACGAGATCGGCCGCAACGGCGCGGTGCCGCTGAGTGGCTATGCCTTGCAGATGCGGCCTGCCCGATCGGCGGCACCACGTGCGCTGGTGGCCTGCCTGTTTGCGGGGCTGATGCTGGGCGGCTTGCTGGTCTGGCCGTCAACGCCGGCGCTGCGGCAAGCGCGCAGCGCCTACTTGAAACTGCCGCAGCCGGCCGATGCACAGCGGCTGCGCTTGCCGGCCGTGGTGTTGGCGGCTCTGCACGCGGCGCTGTGCGCCTTCATCCTGGGCTCGTTGATCGAGTTCGTCAGCCCTGGGCAGATCAGCTTGGTGCAAGCGCTGTTGCTGGCCGCGTTGGCCGCTTTCGGGATGTTGTTGGCGGTGCTGCCGACGGTGCCCGCAGCGACTGGCCCAGGCTTGGCCGCGCAGCCGGTCGGGCCGCCCGGCGTGAACCGGCTGCATGCGGGCATCTTGCTGCTGGTGCTGGCCGCTTGGGTGTGGCTGGCTTGGCCGGGCGCGACGCGACCTGCTTGTGTGGACTGCGAGCCGGTGACGTGGTTGGAGGGCGTCAGCGCCTGGCCTTCGCATTTGATCCACCTGCTGGCCTTGCTGCTGCTGCTCTGCACCTTGGACTACACCTGGTCCGAATCCCGCCGTTTGCAGCATCAGGACTCCACCTGGCTCAGCTTGCCGGAACCGCCGGCCGTGCGAATCGCCCGCACGCGGGTGCGCCGCATGCTGCGTGATTGGTTCACCCAGATCAGCATCTTGACTTGGCGGCGCAAGCCCAGCGGCAGCACCGATTTCTTGACGCTGTGGAATGAATACTGCACGCGCGGCCAGAGCCGGCCCCGAGTCGCACGCACCTTCTTCTGGTACTTCGTCACCCTCTTGACGGTGAATCTGCTCTTTTTTGGCTTCAGTGATGGCCAGAAGCCGGCAGTGCCGGTGCGCGGGGCGGCCCATCGGGACCTGATTGCGATGACGCTGTATGCCAACTTGCTGCTGTTGCCGCTGTTGGTGGTGGCGGTGGCCGATGCCACGATGCTGGCCTATCGCTTCATCAGCCATTTGAACGCCGGCCGCACCTTCTATCCAGAGGCGACGCTGGCTCATTTTGCCGAGGCGTTCGGCAGCGCCCAAGCGGCCTTGTGGCTGCGCCGTTTTCAGGCCTTGCCGACGAACCGGCAAGCCACGGCCTTGCTGCCGGCGCTGCATAGCCTGCTTGACGATTGGCTGGATGTGCAGGTGGTGGCCCGGCGCACCCGCTATGTGTCGCGCTTGGTGATCGGCCCGTTTCTGGTGCTGGCTTTGCTGGTGGTGGCGCGCAGCCGCTTGTTCGACAACTGGGCCTTGACGCCGGCGATTGCGTTGGCGGTCAGTGCCTACTTGTTGTGGTTGGTCGTGCTGGCTGCCTTGTTGAAGCTGGCCGCCGAGAACACCCGACGCCGTGCGCTGGCCAGCATGAATGCCGATCTGTGCTGGCTGGTGGGCGGGCCGGCCGACACGTTGGTGCTGGTGGAGCCGTTCAAGCGTTTGATCGCCTCGGTCCAGACCAATCAAACCGGTGCCTTCGCGCCGCTGTTCGAGCAACCGCTGCTGAAGGCCTTGCTGGTGCCGCTGGGCGGTGCCGGCGGTGCGCAGTTGTTTGAATACCTGCTGATGGCGCGCTGATGTGGGGCTGATGTAGCGCCGATGTAGCGCTCTTGGCTTGGGGCGGCAGATCAATCAGTGCTGCCACAGCCAAGCGCTAGACTGGCGCTCATTCCACCGGAGACCTCATGTTCGGCATTGCAGATTACGGCGCTTTTGTGATCGCCATCATTGTGTTTTTGATGATCCCGGGGCCGGGCAACTTGGCCCTGATCACCTCCACCGGCAAGGGCGGGATCAAAGGCGGCATGGCCGCCACGCTGGGCGTGATCGCCGGCGATCAGGTGCTGATGTGGCTGGCGGTAGCAGGCGTTGCGGCCTTGCTCGGCACTTATCCGGCGGCCTTTCAGGCCGTGCAGTGGCTGGGCGCCGCCTACTTGGCTTGGCTGGGCTTCAAAATGCTCACCGCCAAGCCCGGCGCGGCGCCGCTACTGAACATACGGCCGCGCCACTACTTTCGCCAAGCGGTGCTGATCACCTTGCTGAACCCGAAGGCGATTGTTTTTTACATGGCTTTTTTCCCCTTGTTTGTCGATCCTGCGCGGCATCTTGGTTTGCCGACCTTTGCTGCGATGGCGGTGACGATTGCCGCGCTGACTTTTGTCTACGGCTTGGTGATGGTCTTGCTGGCGCATTACCTGGCCGCGCGTTTGCGTGCGAACCCGCTCATCTCGCAAACACTGACGCGGGTGGCAGGCGTGTTTTTGATCGGCTTCGGCATCAAGCTGGCGCTGAGCAAATAAGCGCCTTAGCGGTTCCGGGTCCGGGTCCGGGTTCGGTTCATGTCCAACTGAAGGAGTCAAGCGATGCATGTCGGCATCCTCACCGGCGGCGGCGATTGCCCCGGGCTGAATGCGGTGATCAGGGCGGTGACGCTGGCGCTGATCAACGAATGTGGCGCGCGCGTGACCGGCATCGAGCGCGGCTTTCTCGGTTTGGTGGCGCGTCAGGTGCGGCCGCTCGACAGCGCTGCGGTGATCGACATCCTGGCGCAGGGAGGCACCATCCTGGGTACCCACAACCGCTGCGACCCCTTCCATTACTTCGGCGAAGGCGGTGCCGATGTGTCGGCCCGCACGCTGGCTTACGCGCGCGAGCTGGGGCTGGACGCCTTGGTGGCCATCGGCGGCGACGGCACGATGGCGATTGCGGAGCGGCTTTCGCGCTTGGGGCTGCCGGTGGTTGGCGTGCCCAAGACGATAGACAACGATTTGTATCTGACCGACCGCAGCTTTGGTTTCGACAGCGCGGTGGCGGTCGTGTGTGAATCACTCGACCGCTTGGCGACGACCGCGCGCAGCCACGGCCGGGTGATGATCGCCGAGACGATGGGGCGCTACGCCGGTTGGATCGCGCTGGAGGCGGGCATTGCCGGCGCTGCCGATGTGATCTTGATCCCCGAGTTGCCCTATCGGCTCGACGCGCTGGCCGCCCTTTGCCTGCGCCGCCAAAGCTCGCCCGGCCACACGCTGATCTGCATCGCGGAAGGCGCGCATGCGGCGGGCGGTGACCTGGTGGTCAGCCGTACGGTGGCCGGCAGCCCCGACCCGATCCGCCTGGGCGGCGTCGGTGCCTTGCTGGCGCAGCAATTGCAACCCTTGCTGGACAGTGAAGTGCGCTGCACGCTGCTGGGTCATGTGCAACGCGGCGGCCAGCCCACCGCGTTTGACCGCGTGCTGGCCACGCAGTTCGGCTGGGCTGCGGCGCAGCGGGTCAAGGCCGGGCAGTTCGGCCGCATGGTGGCGCTGCAAGGTGCAGACATCGTGGATGTCGCACTCGCCGATGTGGCCGGCCGCAACCGCTTGGTGCCGCCCGACCATGCGCTGCTGCAAGCGGCCCGCAGCCTTGGCATCTTTCTTGGGTAGCGGCCCGAGCGGTAATTCAGGCGCAGCAGAAAACTCTCACCCTCAGCCGAGGCTGGCGTGAATCATCTCCCGCACGCGAGGGTAAATCTGCTGGTTCCACTTCTTGCCGCTGAACACGCCGTAATGGCCGACGCCGGTTTGCACATGGTGGGTTTTCATGTAGGGGCGGATGTTGGGGCACAAATCCTGCGCCGCCACGGTTTGCCCCACCGCGCAGATGTCATCGCGCTCACCCTCGACCGTCATCAGCGCGGTGCGGCGGATGGCGGCCGGGTTGACGATGCGGTCCCGGTAGGTCAGAACGCCGCGCGGCAGGTCATAGGTCTGGAAGACTTTCTCGACCGTTTCCAGATAGAACTCGGCCGGCAGGTCGTTGACCGCCAGATATTCGTCATAGAACACCCGGATCACGTTGGCCTTGTCCACATCGCCGGTCACCAGATGTTGGTAGAGGTCTTTGAACGACTGCTTGTGGCGATCCAGGTTCATGCTCAAAAAGGCGCTCACCTGCACAAACCCGGGGTAAACGCGGCGCAGATAGCCGGCATGGGGCATGGGCACATGGCTGATCAGGTTCTTCTCGAACCATTCGATCGGCTTCGAGGTGGCCAGCGTGTTCACGCCGGTCGGGTTGACGCGGCAGTCCACAGGCCCCGCCATCAGCGTCAGGCTGCGCGGCTGGGCCGGGTTGTTGTCCTCGGCCATGACGGCCGTGGCCGCCAGCGCCGCCACGCAGGGCTGGCAGACGGCCACCATGTGGGTGCCCGGGCCGATGGTCTCCGTGAAGCGGATCAGGTGCTCCACATAGTCATCCAGGCCGAATGCGCCGTGTTGCAGCGACACATCGCGGGCGTTGTGCCAATCGGTGATGTAGACGTCGTGGTCTTGCAGCAGCGTGCGGGCAGTCTCCCGCAGCAGCGTGGCGAAGTGGCCGGACAGGGGCGCTACCAGCAGCACAGGCGGCTGGTAGGCCGCACCGGCGGGCACGTCCTTCTTGAAGCGCAGCAAGGTGCCGAACGGCAGGCGACTGACGACTTCCTCGGTCACCGCCACCGTTTGATCGCCCATCTTGACCTGGGTGATGCCGTAGGCCGGGCGGGAATGGGTCAGGCGCATCCGCGAAAACACCTCCATCGAGGCCGACATCTTGCGCAGCGGCGACCCCTCCGTTTGGCCGAGCCAAAAGCTGGCTCCCATGCTTTGCGCCATCAGGCGCAGCGGGGACATCAGGTCGGACTGATTTTGATAGGCTTGATACAGCATGGCGGTCCTGACGTTGGGCGGCCGAATCAGCCGGTTATGAGGAGAACAGCAAGTTGCGGGCCAGTGACAAGTTTGGGGACGCGTTGCTAACGCTCCAGTGAGGTGCGTCAACCAGGTTTGAGTCTGGCATGGGGCTTGCTCAATGATGACCATCACTGACATCCAGTGGCATACCGTTACAAGGTCAATCCCATGCACACAGCCGTTCTGACGATCAGCAGCAAGAACTACGGCGCTTGGTCTTTAAGGGGCTGGTTATTGGCCAAATTGGCGGGCTTGGAGTTCTCCGAGCATGTCATTTCGCCCGACGACCCGGCGATGAAGGCAGAAATGCTGTTGTTGTCGTCCAGCATTCTGGTGCCCTCGCTGCAACACGGTGCGGTCAAGGTCTGGGACACGCTGGCGATTGCCGAGTACCTGAACGAGATCAAGCCGGAAGCTCACATGCTGCCTGCCGACATCGCGACAAGGGCACATTGCCGAGCCATTTCCGGCGAAATGCACTCGGGCTTTGCCTCATTGCGTTCGTCGCTGCCGATGAACCTGAAAGCGCATTTCCCGCGCTTCAAGGTCTGGTCGCGCGCGCAAACCGACATCGACCGCGTGCTGGAAATCTGGACTGACTGCCTGTCGCGCTACGGCGGCCCGTATTTGTTCGGCAGCCAAGCCAGCGTGGCCGACGCGATGTATGCCCCGGTGGTGACGCGTTTTCTGACTTACGACGTCGCCATGCCCGCCGCTTGCACGGCCTATTGCCAGCTGATCATGGGCCTGCCGGCGATGCAGGAATGGCTGGCGGCTGCCCAGCTGGAACCGGACGATATTGACGAGCTTGAAGCTGAGTTTTAAGACCTGCCGCCGATGTTCACGTCGGCCACGGCGTGGGGGGCGGCACGACCCCCACAGCTTCGACATCTATCGATTTGAAGTCGGCCGGGCCGACGATTTCCAGGTATTCCATGTCGGGTGAGTAATCGAACAGGAAATGTTTGATGCCGGGCCGCTGGTGCACCACATCGCCGGCCTCGACCAAGGTGGGCTGGTCTTCGTACATGAAGCGTGCCCAGCCCTTGGTCATGATGACGATTTGAAAATTCGCTTCATGACGGTGCCAACCGGTGCCCGTTACTGGTGCCATATTGGCCTTCACAAGGTGCGCAATCACTTGGCCGTGCGTGGCTTTGGCAATTCCGAGGTCGCGGTACAAAAAGAAGTCTCTCAGGCCGCCCGGCAAGAAGTCGGTGTCGCCGGGTTTGACATGGCTGAATTCGGTGCTGGTGTCGATGTTCGTGTCGGACATGAAGCCTCCTGGGCGGTTTGGTGTCTGTAAATGCTGCGATGCAGCATTTAGCATATTCCATTCCAGGTTCAAGCCGGTTCACAGGGTGATATCGAACTGAATCAGCGCCGCGTCAGAGCTTCAACAACCGGTGTTCGCACTCCGGCACATCGCAATGCTCGCAAGCCCAGCGCCAAGCCGGCAGCGCCGCTTGGCGTTCCAACAGTCGGCTGAGCAGGCCAGTGCGAGGCAGTTGGCGGCGGCGCAGCAGCGGCGTGATGGCGTTCAACGCGGCGTCAGTCCTGAGCTGGCCTTGACCGGACACCACCGACCAACCGAGATCGGCCTCCAGCAAGGCTCGGCGGATGGCGGCATCGACCGGACCGCGCACCTGCGGGCCGTCGCGCTGCAAGCCGTCGGCCACCCAGGGCAGGTCCACGGCAGTCAACAAGGTCAAATCGCAGCGGCGGTGAAAGGCCAAGCCGGCCGCCAGCAGCGAGCGGTCTTGAAACAGCAGTTCGCTGTAGACCGCCGTCATCAGTGCGGTGGTGTCGCAGAGCAGCAGGTCATGGGTTTGCGCAGCGGTGTCGATGGCGGCCGTCTGCTGCGTGGCGATGGCGGCTTGCTCATGCGGCTGCGGCGTGCGGCCAGCGGCTTCGCACCAACCGCGCAAAACCTCGGGCACGGCCGCACAGCGCAGGCCGGTGGCCTCGGCCAAGCTCAGCGCCAACTGTTGCGCCAGAGCGGATTTGCCGGTGCTTTCGGCACCGACGATGGCAATCAGCAGGGCAGGCATTTGGGCATACGCAGCATCGCTTCAGGCCGGCTGGGCAGTGCTTTGCAAGCGCTGTTGCCAAGCCCGCCAACCCGCCACCGACATCGGAATGAAGACGGCGTAAAGCACCACCGTGAGCCAGTAACCCTTGTAAGCAAACAGCGCCACGCTGACGATGTTGACCAACACCCAGACTGACCAGTTTTCCTGGTATTTGCGCCCCAGCAACCACTGGCCCAGCAAGCTGGCCACGGTGGGGAAGGCGTCCCAGTAGGGCACTTGGGAGTCGGTCTGGTGTTGCAAGAACAAGCCCAGCGCGGGCCAAGCCAGCAGGATGGCCAGCAGCGCAAAGACCCAGCCCTGGCGTGTCAGGCGGCGGACCCGCAGCGCTTGACCGTCATCGCCACGGCCGCGCAGCCATTGCCACCAACCCCAAATGGCCAAGGCGGCAAACAGCAATTGCAGCGACGCTTCGCCGTACAGCTTGCCGCTCCAGAACAGCATGAAATAGATCAGCGAGCTGAGCACGGCCAGCGGCCACGCCAGCACATGCACGCGCATATTGCAGATCACCATCCAGACGGCCAAGCCGAAGGCGAGGATTTCGGCCCAGGTGATGGCGCTGCCCAACAGCACGAAAGCCGGGGCGAGCAGGGCTTGCAGCGGCTGCGGAAAATCGGTCATGGGGGAAGTCGGGAGCTCTGAGCCGGCGTTGAACCTAGATTCGGCAGTTGGACGCGGCTGAGTGGGCTGCGATGCGGTGCGATGGCAAGGCGTGCCGACGCAGTGGGCTATTACCCACCAGGAGAAGCAACGCAGGCAGCGTGCCGTAGCGCAGCTCAATCGGCTGCGTAGCGCTCTCACCCAAAGGGTGAAGGTGCGCGGGCAGAGAAATCTCAATGGACATGGGGCCTCCGAGTCGGTGGGGAGCGGTCAACTGCCGAATCTAGGTTGAATCAGCGCGGCAGCATGATGTAGACCTCGTCGGGCTTGATCATGCCCAACTCGAAGCGCGCTTTTTCTTCCACCATTTCCAGGCCTTCACGCAGGTCGCGCAGCTCGGCCGACAGTTGCGCATTGCGCAAGCGGGCCTGCTCATTGGCGGCCTCCACCCGGCTCAACTCGGCGCGCAATTCAGCGCTGCGCGGCAGGCTGCCCTTGCCGAACCAAAGCTGAGCTTGGATAGCAAGAAAGAAGGCAGCCAGGATGACGCAGATGAATTTCACGCGCGCAGTTTAGCCGAGCCGGGCAGGGGGTGTAGCTTAGGCTTAGGGTGAGAACTTTTGTAGCGAGCGGCTGTCAGGCTAGGCGGACGGAGCGCAGGAACCGGAACGTACTTCAGGTACGTGAGGATTCCGAGCATCCGGCCAACGACGCATGGCGGCCGCGCAGTAAAAAGTTCTCAGCCTACTAACCCAGCTTGCGCAGGTTGTAGAACGCCGAACGGCCGGGGTAGTAAGCCACGTCGCCCAGGTCTTCTTCGATACGCAGCAGTTGGTTGTACTTGGCCATGCGGTCCGAGCGGCTCAGTGAGCCGGTCTTGATCTGACCGGCATTGGTGCCCACGGCGATGTCGGAAATGGTCGAGTCTTCGGTCTCGCCCGAACGGTGCGAAATCACCGCCGTGTAACCAGCGCGCTTGGCCATCTCGATGGCGGCAAAGGTTTCGGTCAAGGTGCCGATCTGGTTGATCTTGATCAGGATCGAGTTGGCAATGCCCTTGTCGATGCCTTCTTGCAAGATCTTGGTGTTGGTGACGAACAAGTCGTCGCCGACCAATTGCACCTTCTTGCCCAGCACATTGGTCAGGTGCTTCCAGCCGTCCCAGTCGCCTTCGGCCATGCCGTCTTCGATCGAGATGATGGGGTATTTGTCGGCCCAGGTGGCCAGCATGTCGGTCCATTCCGGTGCTGACAGGCTCAAGCCTTCGGCGCCCAGCACGTATTTGCCGTCCTTGTAGAACTCGCTGGCAGCGCAGTCCAGGCCGAGGGCGATCTGCTCGCCTGCGGTGTAGCCGGCCTTGTCGATGGCTTCCAGAATCATCTGGATGGCGGCTTCGTGGTTGGCCACGCTGGGCGCAAAGCCACCCTCGTCGCCGACGGCGGTGCTGATGCCCTTGTCGTGCAGAATTTTCTTCAGTGCGTGGAACACTTCGGCACCCCAGCGCAATGATTCGCGGAACGACGGTGCGCCGACCGGGATGATCATCAGCTCTTGCAGGTCGAGCGAATTGTTGGCGTGCGCGCCGCCGTTGATGACGTTCATCATCGGCACCGGCAATTGCACCGCGCCCATGCCGCCAAAGTAGCGGTACAGCGGCAGACCCGACTCCTCGGCGGCCGCGCGGGCCACCGCCATCGACACCGCCAGCGTGGCGTTGGCGCCCAGGCGGGCCTTGTTGTCGGTGCCGTCAAGGTCGATCAAGGTGCGGTCCAGAAATGCCTGCTCGGAAGCGTCCAAGCCCAGCACCGCTTCGGAAATTTCGGTGTTGACATGCTCGACGGCCTTCAACACGCCCTTGCCGAGGTAACGGCTCTTGTCGCCGTCACGCAATTCGATCGCTTCACGCGAACCGGTGGAGGCACCCGACGGCACGGCCGCACGGCCCATCACGCCCGATTCCAGCAGCACATCGCATTCGACGGTGGGGTTGCCACGGCTGTCGAGGATTTCGCGGCCGACGATGTCAACAATTGCACTCATTCAAGGGTCTCCAGTGGGTCAAAATTTCAAGGCGCAGTTCAGCAGTTGTTGCCAAGCTGCGCCGAACGGTGGACTTCAACGGCGGGCTCAAACGCCCTGGATCAGCACCATGCGCATCTCGGCCGCACCTTGGCGGGCGCGCCGGGCGAGGCTGTATTCGGGTGAATCGTAAAAAGCGCGAGCTGCCTGCGTTGACGCAAACTTGAGCAGCACCACGCGCTCCGGTGCCCAGTCGCCCTCCAACACCTCGACTGCGCCGCCCCGTACGCACAGTTCAGCGTGATGGGTTTGCATGGCGTGCAGGGAGAGCGCCTTGTAGGCCTCGTATTGCACGGCGTTGGTGACTTGAACGTGGGCGAGGATGTAGGCGCTGGTCATGGTGTGTCCGCGCTCACGCGTCAGTAGATAAGTTCGTGTCGCGACAAGGAATCAGCAACTGAAGTCATTCTCAAGCAGCGGCTGGCGCTTGATGACGCGGTCGATCGAGACCAATTGCTCCAGCAGTGCGCGCATATGCTTCAGCGGCACAGCGTTCGGGCCGTCGGACATCGCGTTGGCTGGGTCCGGGTGGGTTTCCATGAAGAGCCCGCCGATGCCCACGGCAACGGCCGCGCGTGCCAGCACCGGCACGAACTCGCGCTGGCCGCCCGAACTGGCGCCGTTGCCGCCGGGCAGTTGCACGCTGTGGGTGGCGTCGAACACGACCGGCGCACCGGTCTCGCGCATGATGGCCAAGGACCGCATGTCCGACACCAGGTTGTTGTAGCCAAAGCTGGCACCGCGCTCGCAGGCGAAGAAGCGGTCTTCGCTCAAGCCCGCCTCACGCGCCGCGTCGCGGGCCTTCTGGATCACGTGCTTCATATCGCCAGGAGCCAAAAACTGCCCCTTTTTGATATTCACCGGCAAGCCCGATTGCGCCACCGCGCGGATGAAATCGGTCTGGCGGCACAAAAAGGCCGGCGTTTGCAACATGTCCACCACGGCCGCCACGGCGGCGATTTCGGACTCGTTGTGCACATCGGTCAGGATGGGCAGTTGCAACTCGCGTTTGACCTTGGCCAGAATCTCCAGGCCGCGTTCCATGCCGGGGCCGCGAAAGGACACACCAGACGAGCGATTGGCTTTGTCGTAGCTGGATTTGAAGATGAAGGGAATGCCCAACTCGGTGGTGATTTCCTTCAAGCGGCCGGCCACTTCCATCTGCAAGCCTTCCGACTCGACCACACAGGGGCCGGCGATCAGGAAAAACGGCTTGTCCAGGCCCACTTCAAATCCGCAAACATTCATCGCTCAATCCTTCATGTTTTTCAACGACCGCTTTTCAGGCGGCCCTTGCGCAGTTCTTGCACTTCAAGCAGCGGCTTTGTGATCCAGCGCCGCCTTGATGAAGGCAATGAACAAGGGGTGGCCGTCCCACGGTGTCGATTTGAATTCCGGGTGGAACTGCACGCCGACATACCAGGGGTGAACGGTCGAGGGCAACTCGACCATCTCGGTCAACTTTTCGCGCTGCGTGATGGCCGAGATGATCAAACCGGCGTCTTGCAGGCGGTCCAGATACTTCTCGTTGGCCTCGTAGCGGTGGCGATGCCGCTCGGTCACGACCGGGCCGTAGATGCTGTGCGCCAGCGTGCCGGGCATCACGTCCGAGCTCTGCGCGCCCAAGCGCATCGTGCCGCCCAAGTTCGATTTTTCGTCGCGCTTCTGGATGCTGCCGTCGGCGTTCTGCCACTCGTCGATCAAGGCGATCACCGGATGCGGCGAATCGGGCTCGAATTCGGTCGAATTGGCACCGGTCAAGCCAGCCATGTGGCGGGCGTACTCGATGGTGGCAACCTGCATGCCCAGGCAAATGCCGAGGTAGGGCAGTTTTTGCTCACGGGCGAATTGGGCCGCCAGGATCTTGCCTTCCACGCCGCGCTTGCCAAAGCCGCCCGGCACCAGGATGGCGTCGAACTTGCCCAACTGCGCGATGTTGTCTGCGCTCAGCAGTTCCGAATCGACATACTCGATCTTGACCCGTGCATGGTTGTGGATGCCGGCGTGGCGCAAGGCCTCGTTCAGCGATTTGTAGGAAT
>CANFYD010000060.1 GCA_947450745.1 Burkholderiales bacterium | reverse complement strand
GGGTCGGTGCAGTTCGATCTGGGGCCGCCGCCCGCTTGGATTTCAGCACCGGCGACCGCCACGTTGCAAATCGTTGAGCTGAGCGCAGCGCCTGGACTGGCGGCCACCGGCATTGCCTATCGCTTGGCCTACCTGGACCCGTACCGGCCCGAGTTCTATCGGGACAGCCGCTGGTCTGCACCGCCGGCTGTGCTGCTGACCGAGCGCTTGCGGCAAGCGGTGGCTGCGGCCCAGCCTACCGCTGTATCGGCCGCACCCAGGGTGCTGAGCGTGGAGTTGGAGGAGTTCAGCCAGCTGTTCAGCGCGGCCACCGAGGCGCGCGTGCGGGTGCGGATCAGGGCCAGCTTGCGATCGACTCTGCAGCCGTCACCGAGCGACGCGTCCGAGCGGCGTCGGGTGTTCGAGGTGACCTTGCCCTCACCCAGCCCGGACGCCGCTGGCGCTGTGCGGGCCTTGAGCCAGGCCAGTGATCAAGTGCTGGAGCAATTGCTCGCTTGGGCCGCAGCGACTTGATGTGGCCGCGAACCTGCAGCCAAGTCAGTGCGGGGCTGCGGCACCGACCAGCTCAACCCGGCGGCGCAAAAAAGCCTGCGCCAAGCCCGGTTTGGTCTTCAAGCGCTGGCCGATATAAAGCTCGCGGCGCAACTGCTCGATCTGGCCGCGCAGGCGCAGCGCCATCACGCCGAGTGGATCGAGCCCGGTCGCTTCAGCCCGGGCTATCGCTTGGCACAGCTGATGCATCGGGTGGGTGGTCAGCAGCAGCAGGTGCGCTTGCACCACGCGCAAGCGGCCCTGCACCGCGTATTCGGTGCGGGTCAGCCAGTGGCGTACCGCATCGGCATTGCCGCCGGTGACGCGCACCGGGTCTTCGCCCGCAGCCAGCAACAAGGCTTCCAGTTGGGCCCGGTCGCTGGCGGCATAGGCTTGATTGACCCGCATCATCTGTTGCTCGCGCCGCAGGCGGTCAGCGTCGGTGCGGGCAAAGTCCGGGTGCAAGCGCATGGCGGCGCGGCGGAACAGGGTTTTCAGCGGCGGCGGTGCCAATTCGACCCAGCCGTCGCAAGGTTCTGGCAACAGCGGCGCGCCTTGCGGCAGTCGAGGCAATATCGGCAGGGCGGTGGCTTGCGGTGCTTTGGGTCTGCGCACTTCGATGCCGTTGCCTCGCAGCGCTTCGGCCAAGTAATCGACTGCGCAATGCAACTGCGATTCCAGCGCATCAAGTTCCAGGTAAGACGCACTCAGCGCTTCGACATAGCGATCCACAAAGCCTTGCACTTGCCGATGCAATGCCGCAAATTGCTGTTCTTGCATCAGCAGATGGCGTTGCAAGTCGCCCAATTGCGAGCGCCTGCGTTCCAGCCCATGCTTTGAAATCGCCGTATTTCTCATGGCTTTGTAGACATCTCCCGTTGGGTTGCCATTGTGTATCGACAAACCCGGCTGCCAACGCAGAAACAGCCCGCAAGCGGGCTGTCTGATCTTGCGTCCGATACGTGAAAACCCGACTCAGGGTTGTGACGCGGCCTTCTCCACCAGCATGGCCGGGGCTGCAGTTTCAGTTGACGTTGACGTTGCTGTTGCTGTTGCTGTTGCAGGCACCGGCATCTTCTGGCTGACGGCGGTCATCGGCAACAAGGGCACGATCAACAGCGCGACGATATTGATGATCTTGATCAAGGGGTTGATGGCTGGGCCGGCGGTGTCCTTGTACGGGTCGCCCACCGTGTCACCGGTGACGGCGGCCTTGTGGGCGTCCGAGCCCTTGCCGCCGTGATGGCCGTCTTCAATGTACTTTTTGGCGTTGTCCCAGGCGCCGCCACCGGTACACATCGAGATCGCCACGAACAGGCCGGTGACGATGGTGCCCATCAACAGGCCGCCGAGCGCCGCCGGCCCCAGCAGCAAACCGACCAACACCGGCACGACCACCGGCAGCAGGGACGGGATGATCATTTCCTTGATCGCCGCCGTGGTCAGCATGTCCACGGCGGTGTCGTATTCAGGCTTGGCCGTGCCTTCCATGATGCCCTTGATGTCGCGGAACTGACGCCGCACTTCCACCACCACCGCACCGGCCGCACGGCCCACCGCTTCCATCGCCATGGCTCCGAACAGATAGGGAATCAAGCCACCGATGAAGAGGCCGACGATCACCTTCGGGTCACTCAAATCGAACACCACCGACATGCCGCGCGCTTCCAGCGAATGGGTGTAATCGGCGAACAGCACCAAGGCCGCCAAGCCGGCCGAGCCGATGGCGTAACCCTTGGTGACGGCCTTGGTGGTGTTGCCCACGGCATCCAGCGGGTCGGTGACGGCGCGCACGCTGGCGGGCAGGTCGGCCATTTCAGCGATGCCGCCGGCGTTGTCGGTGATCGGGCCGTAGGCGTCAAGGGCGACGACGATGCCGGCCATGCTGAGCATCGAGGTGGCGGCGATGGCGATGCCGTAGAGCCCGCCGAGTTGGTACGACGACAGGATGGCGGCACAGACGAACAGCACCGGCCAAGCGGTCGAGCGCATCGACACGCCGAGGCCGGCAATCACGTTGGTGCCGTGGCCGGTGGTGGACGCTTGCGCGATGTGCTGCACCGGTGCGTACTGCGTGCCGGTGTAGAACTCGGTCACCCAGACCAGGGCAGCGGTCAGGATCAAGCCCACCGCGCAGGCACCGAACAAGCGCATCTGGGTGCCGGGGTAAAGCGCTCCCAAAGCGTCATCCGGAATGACCGCTTGGGTGACGAAGTAGAAGGCAACCAGCGACAGCACGCCCGCGACAGCCAAGCCTTTGTACAGCGCCGGCATCACGTTCTTCATGCCCGGTGAGGCCTTGACAAAGTAGCAGCCGATGATGGACGCGATGATGGACACGCCGCCCAGCATCAGCGGGTAGAGCACGGCCGCCATCGGCGCAGCGGTGACCACCAGTGCGCCCAGCGTCATGGTGGCGATCAGGGTGACGGCGTAGGTTTCAAACAGGTCGGCGGCCATGCCGGCGCAGTCGCCGACGTTGTCACCGACGTTGTCGGCAATCACCGCCGGGTTGCGCGGGTCGTCCTCGGGGATGCCGGCTTCGACCTTGCCCACCAGGTCGGCACCCACATCGGCACCCTTGGTGAAGATGCCGCCGCCCAAGCGCGCGAAGATCGAAATCAGCGAGGAGCCGAAGGCAAAGCCGAGCAGCGGCTTCAGCGTGGCTGCATCGATCCGCTCGCCGCCGCTCAGGAACCAGAAGAACAGGCTGACGCCCAGCAGGCCCAAGCCCACCACCAGCATGCCGGTGATGGCGCCGCCCTTGAAGGCCACATCCAGCGCCGGGCCAATGCCCTTGGTGGCAGCCTGCGCGGTGCGCACATTGGCGCGCACCGACACATTCATGCCGATGAAGCCGCAAGCGCCCGACAGCACCGCGCCGAGCACAAAGCCGGCGGCGGACATGCGGTCCAGAAACACAGCGATCAAGATCGCCAACACTAGGCCGACGAAGGCAATCGTCTTGTATTGCCGGGCCAGATAAGCCGCCGCGCCTTGTTGAATGGCGGCGGCAATCTCTTGCATGCGAGCGTTGCCTGCGTCCTGGCTCAAGATCCAGCTTCGTTGTATGAACCCGTACAAGACTGCTGCTAGCCCGCAGGCCAGCGCGAAATAGAGCGCCAAACTCGTCGACATGAATGTCTCTCCTGTTGTTTTCTCTGCCTTGATGGAAGGAAACGCTTGGCTTGCAACTGATTCGCGCAGGGCGGGGCTCAGGTGGGGCCAGCCTTGTCTTTTGAACCGCACCGCCTTGACCCTCAGCTCGGTGCTGTCTTTGACCGATTGATGCTAAGCGACGCCTGCGACGCAAAGCAATTGACGCAGGTGGGTGTTTACCCAATGAATACGGGTAAACGATGTGGTTTTCGAGCAGCGGTGACCTATCGGCCGCGCCCGCTGCGGCGCAGCTGGAGGCGTCAGGCCTGCGCAAGTCCTGGCCTTAGAATCCGGGTTTTCCCCCGCGTCAAAGAGAATCCATGAGCCTGCACAACGTGACCCCCGGTGCCAAAGCGCCCGATCAGTTCAATGTCGTCATCGAAATTCCGATGAACGCGGATCCGATCAAGTACGAAGTGGACAAGGAAACCGGCGCGCTGTTCGTCGACCGTTTCATGACCACCGCCATGCATTACCCGTGCAACTACGGCTACATCCCGCGCACGCTCTCCGGTGACGGCGATCCGGTCGATGTGCTGGTGATCACCCCGTTCGCGCTGACACCCGGCGTGGTTGTCACCTGCCGCGCGATTGGCGTGCTGATGATGGACGACGAAGCCGGTGCCGACGCCAAGTTGCTGGCCGTGCCCATCGACAAGATTTTGCCGATGTACACCCACTGGCAAAAGCCCGAGGACGTGAACCCGATGCGCCTGAACGCCATCCAGCATTTCTTCGAGCATTACAAAGACCTGGAGCCCAACAAATGGGTCAAGGTCCAAGGCTGGAAAGGCCCCGACGCCGCCCGCGCCGAGATCGTGGACGGCATGGCAGCTTGGGCGAAAACGCAAGGCTGAGAAGCTGTTGCTCTTGAGTGACAGACCGCCCGAGCGTATTTCGCGAGTAGCTCTGTCACCAACTGATTCAGCGGGTTAACCACCCGAGGGCCGGTAGACGCGCTGTCATCCACCGATTGAGCGGGTCAAAGCGGATCAAACGCCCGCTTTGAACGGCCGACGATCTTCCAGTTCGTTCACATAGCCGCGTATCGACTGACCCTCCTGCGCGAGGAAGTCCGCGACGGCGCTGCTGAAGTCGGGATGCGCCAGCCAATGGCTGGAATGGGTGCCGACCGGCAGCAAGCCGCGCGCCATCTTGTGCTCGCCCTGCGCCCCGCCCTCGAAGCGCTGATAGCCGTTGGCAATGCACCAAGTCAGCGGTTGGTAATAGCAGGCATCGAAATGCAAGCAAGAGATGGTCTCCACCGCGCCCCAGTAACGGCCGAACGCCGAGCGCTGCTGCGGGTCGATGGCCAGCAACGACGCAGCGACACGCGCGTCGCCCCGCTTGGCGATGAAAAGCAACAAATGCTCGCTCATCGATTGCGCCATCTGCTCAAAGAACTCCCGCTTCAAATACGGCGTGCTGTGGTGGGCGACGTAGGTCAGTCGATAGCAATGGTAGAAAAAGTCCCAGTCGGCTGAACTGATCTGAGCGCCTTCCAGCACCTCGAAGGTGATACCGGCGGCCACCACGCGACGTTGTTCTTGCTGGATCTTCTTGCGCTTGTCGCGCTGCATCGAAGCCAGGAATTCCTCGAAATTCTCGAACGGCAGCGGGTTGCGGTTCTGCCAATGGAATTGCACGCCGGTGCGCAGCAGCCAGTCTTGCTCACCGGCCGCCGCACGGTCGTTCTCGTCGCCGAACAGCAGGTGGGCCGAGGACAGTTTTTGCTGCTTGGCCAACGCCCGCAAACCCTGCATCAGCAGATTCCTGGCCGCTTCATCTTGGGCCAGCAAGCGGCTGCCCGGCACCGGGGTGAAGGGCACGGCAACCAGCAGTTTCGGGTAATAGTCCAAGCCGTGGCGTCGGTAGGCGTCGGCCCAAGCCCAGTCGAAGACATATTCGCCGTAGGAGTGGCTTTTCAGGTAAGCCGGGCAAGCGGCCACCAAGGTGTCGCCGAGCCAAACGCTGACGAACTGTGGCTGCCAACCGGTGGCGGGCACCGCACTGCCGGAGTTGTGCAGCGCTTGAAAATACTCCAGCCGCATGAACGGCGTCGGTTGGGCTTGGGCTTGGAGCAGTTCGTTCCAGCCTTGCAAAGGCAGTTCCATCGGGTCGGCATGAACCCGGATGACATAATCGTTCAAGCTATTTTTCATCTGTAAATGCCATGTCTGTGAAAGTCGCGCTCGCGCAAATCAACGTCACCGTCGGTGATCTTGCTGGTAATTCCAAAAAGATTGTCGAGTGGGGTCGGCGCGCCTACGCGGCCGGGGCGAGGCTGATGCTGACGCCCGAACTGAGCCTGTGCGGTTACCCGCCCGAAGACTTGTTGCTCCGGCCCGCCTTCATGCAGGCTTGTGATGTGGCGCTGCAAAATATTGCACTCGATTTGGCCGCTTGTGAGGGCTTGCATGTGGTGGTGGGTCACCCCTATCAACGTGCGGGCGAGACCGATCTTAGGTCGAAGAGCTGGGCGGTGCCGGCGCGCTTCAATGCCGCCTCGGTGCTGGCAGGGGGGCAGGTTTTGCAGACCTACTGCAAACGCGAGTTGCCCAACTACCAAGTTTTTGATGAGCGCCGCTATTTTGTCTCGGGCCGCGATGCTGGTGAAACGCCGGTGGTGTTCGAGGTGGAAGGGCTGCGGTTTGGCCTCAACATTTGTGAGGATGCCTGGTTTGACGAACCGGCCCGTGCGGCCAAAGCGGCGGGCGCGCAGGTGCTCTGCGTGCTGAACGCCTCGCCGTTCCACCTCGGCAAAGTGGCCGAGCGGGAGCTGCGCATGGCCGAGCGCGTCGCCGATGTGGGTCTGCCGCTGCTTTATGCGCACTTGGTCGGCGGGCAGGACGAGGTCGTGTTTGACGGCGCTTCGTTTGCGCTTGATAGCCAGGGCCGCTTGGCCGCCCGGGCGCCGATTTTCGAGGAGGCGTTGACCCTTGTCGAGGTCAGCGCCGACGGCAGCGTCAGTGGTGACATCACGGCTTTGCCCGTGCTGGAAGCGCAGGCCTGGGCGGCGCTGGTGACCGGCGTGCGCGACTACATCGGCAAGAACGGCTTCCCCAGCGTTTTGATCGGCCTGTCGGGCGGTATCGATTCGGCGCTGGTGCTGGCGGTGGCTGTGGACGCGCTGGGCGCTGAGCGGGTCCGTACGGTGATGATGCCGTCGCCGTACACCGCCGATATCTCCTGGATCGATGCACGCGACATGGCCGAACGCTTGGGCGTGCGCTACGACGAAAAGTCCATCGTGCCGATGTTCGAGGCCTTCAACGCCAGCTTGGCCGACGAGTTTCAGGGCCTGCCGCTGGACGCGACCGAAGAAAACATTCAGGCGCGCATTCGCGGTACGTTGCTGATGGCGCTATCCAACAAATTCGGCTCCATTGTCTTGACCACAGGCAACAAGAGCGAGATGGCAACCGGCTATTGCACGCTGTACGGCGACATGGCCGGCGGCTTTGCAGTCATCAAGGATGTCGCCAAGACGCTGGTGTTCCGCTTGGCCCGGTGGCGTAACGAGCAGCCGACCCTGGGCATGGACGGCACGGTGCTGACCCGCGCTGCAGTGATCCCGGAGCGCATCATCACCCGTCCGCCATCGGCCGAATTGCGGCCCGACCAGCAGGATCAAGACAGCCTGCCGCCGTATGAGGTGCTGGACGCTATCCTGGCGCGCTACATGGAAGACGACGAATCGATCGCCGAGATCATTGCCGCCGGTTTTGCCGTGGCCGATGTCGAGCGCGTCACCCATCTGATCAAGATCAACGAGTACAAGCGCCGGCAAGCGCCGGTCGGCATCCGTATCACGCACCGAGCCTTTGGCCGAGATTGGCGCTACCCGATCACCTCAAAGTTCCGTGCTTAAATCGTTGTTTGTAGGACTTACGCAGACTCCTAGGCACGACGCTGCAGACAGTACGCCTGTACGGCAAGGCGGAGCAACGACGCTGGGGCGGTTTTGCGTAAGTCCTGGTTTGGTATTTTTCAATGGAGTCTTAAGTCATGAAGCAGATCACCGCCATCATCAAACCGTTCAAGCTCGACGAGGTGCGTGAAGCCCTGGCGGAAGTGGGTGCCTCCGGCTTGACCGTGACCGAGGTGAAGGGTTTTGGCCGCCAAAAAGGCCACACCGAGCTCTACCGTGGTGCGGAATACGTGGTGGACTTCTTGCCCAAGGTCAAGGTTGAAGTGGTCGTGAAGGACGGCGACGTCGAGCGCTGCATCGAGGCCATTTTGAACGCAGCCAAGACCGGCAAGATTGGCGATGGCAAGATTTTTGTCACACCGGTCGAGCAGGTGGTGCGTATCCGTACCGGCGAAACGGACGAAGAGGCGGTCTGATTCAGCAGAGGAGGCGGGGGCGAGCCGCTGCGTTCCGGCTCAGAGGATGAGAACTTTTGTAGCGAGCGGCTGTCAGGCTAGGCGGATGGGGCGCGGATGCCGGAACGTACTCCGGGTACGTGAGGATTCCGAGTACCCAGCCAACGACGCATGGCGGCCGCGCAGTAAAAAGTTCTTACCCTCTCAGTCGGGTCTTGTTTTTTTGACCGGCTTGAAGGTGACTAACTGTGTGCCACACAAGACGTCGTGCAGAAACTGCCGGCGCGGGAGCACACGTGAGAGCAAGGCGTAAGCGATCACGCCGACCAGCAGGCTGGTAAGGATGTGAGCGGTCGAGTCTTGCAAGCCCAATAAATAAACGGCAAAGAGGGCCGGCAAGCACCACAACCAACCGAGCAGGTAACGCAGCAGGGCCAAGCTCGGCGCAGGCGGCATACCGCGCTTGTCCACCAAGCGCAGATGCCAGGTTTTCATCGCCAGCGTTTGCCCGCTTTTAGACCAGAAGTAGACAAAATAAACGGCGAAAGCCAGGCCAACCGCTGCCATCAAACCGTATCGATGGGTCAGCGCGTGCTTTTGTCCCACCAGTGGCGAGAACACCAGCGCCACCACCACGGCGAGCGCGAAAAGCAAGACCTGCTCATACAGCAAACAGGCCAAGCGCCGAACCAAGCCGGGTGCCGCAACTTTCACCGAAGCGTCCATCACGTCAGCGCGAAGCCGCAGCCGGCAAGCTGTGTTTGGGCAGCAACGTTTTGCTGTCTACCAAGTCGGGATCAGCCAGCACCTTGGTCTGGCCAGCCTGCTGATGCGCCGGCAAGTGACTGATCTGGTTGATCAGGATCGTGCTGGCACCCGGCTTGGCTTGCAGCACCGACGGCGAGATGGAGTTCACCGCAAAACTGATCGGTACGGCCGGGATCAGATTCGACTTGGCCTGAATCCCGAAATCAGCACCACCTTTGGTTTTTGGCGGGAGCGATTTGGGAACTTGCTTCAGCGCGGCTTTGTCGGCCAGCTCTTGCCGCTTCTCAGCGGGCAAGGCTTGGTAGGCTTCCCACTTGGCTTGGCGCGCATCTGTTTTCAGTTGCTGCCCCACCTGATAAGCCGCACGCGCTTGCTGCCGCTCCGGCGGACTCAACCTGGCCCAGTCGCGCATGCGCTCCTGCAAGCGAGTTTGCTCGTCGGCGGGCAGTGCCGGGAAGCGCGCGGCCACTTCAAGCCATTTGCTTTTGTTCGAGGAGTCGAGCTTGTCCCAGTCCCGCTCCAGCGGTGCCAGCGTCTGCTTCTGTGTCTTGTTCATTTCCGACCAAGACGGCACGGGCAGCAGCGCATTGGGGGCTGACAGGCGAGCTGTCGAAGCGGTGGGTCGGCTTGGCGGCAAGCTTGGCGGCTGAACAGGCGGCACTGCAGCCGGCTGAGTCATGCCGACTTCTGCCGCTGCCGGGGCAGAAGCGGCCTCGCTCACTTGCGACCAAGCGGGTACTGCCAGCACCGAGCCTAGCAAAAAGACGGCAGTCGTCCAACGGTGCGCGGGCAGGGCGGTCATGCGAGGCGTCTCACTCTTGGCTGTCACTCAGGTATTCCGTGAACCCCGGGTCGCCGTAAGCGGCCGGTGGCAAGTGGTCGGACAGCAGGGCAGTGTCCACATCGGCCGCAGCCAGAATCTGTTCATGCAACTGGCTTTGATGAATCAACAACAAACCGAGCAGCAACATCAGCAAAGGCAAGACCGAAGCCAATTTCAACCAGCGCGGCAAGCCGGACTGGCCGCCCTGACCGGACGCACCAAGCGCTGCAGCCGTGCCTGAATGCACCAGCATCGTGCCGGGCGCTGCTGCCGTTTGCGCTTGGCGCAAGCTGCGCGCTTTCAGCAAAGCTTGTTCGCGGGCAAAGCGCAGGCGCTCCGACACATCGTGCGGGAGGGTCTGGTTGCCCTCGGTCAGGCTGGCCGCCAAGCGCAAGCCGAAGCGCGTTTCAAGCGTGTCGAGCGCTTGAGCAAAGTGCATTGGGTTTGGCTTGTTCATAGTGTGATTCCCTTGGCTTTCAGCGATTTGGCCAGCGCATGTGTGGCGCGCGAGCAATGTGTTTTCACACTGCCCTCCGAGCAGCCCATGACGGCGGCAGTTTCTGCCACATCCAACTCCTCCCAGTAACGCAGCAGGAATGCTTCCCGTTGACGCGCTGGAAGTTCACCGACTTCGGCGTCGATGGCATGCAAGATTTGTACCCGTGAAACCTCGTCGGCGGCACTCAAAGAACCCAGTGCGCCTTCCTGGGATTCGAGCATTTCGAGCAGGTCGAAATCGCCATCAGGGTCGGATGAACCGAAGTCCGACATGTTTTGCATGACGGCATTGCGCACCTTCTTGCGCCGGAAGTAATCCATCGTGGCGTTCGACAGAATGCGCTGGAACAGCAGTGGCAACTCGGCGGCAGGGCGGTCGAAGTACTTCTCGGCCAACTTGATCATCGCGTCTTGCACGATGTCCAGCGCAGCGTCATCGTCGCGCACCATGTAGCTGGTGCGCTTGAAGGCTCGCCGGTCGACGTTGCGTAAAAAATCGTTGAGTTCTTTGTCGGTGGCCAAGGAGAAGACGGGGCTGGCCCGGTGCTGGCAAAACAGCGCCGAGTATCGCACTGCGGGCCCGAACTGCTGGCCTGTCGGCTGGGAGGGCCGAGAGTCCGTGCATAATACTGCCTCGCACAATGAAGTTTTGGTCTCAAACGAGTGGCCCAACCGGGGCGCTGTGTTTTTTGATCGCGCAGGTTCCGAGTCCGCCTCACAAGGGTGCGCGTAGGAGCACCAATGGTTTTTCGTTAGAGAAATTCACAAAGGTTCTAAATGGACATGTCTAGCGCGGAAGTCAAGCGTGCCATTCCGGCATCGCCACATTCCCCAATCAATTCGAATTCATCCCAAGCTGTGGAGCTGAATGGCTCCGAGATCTTGGTCCGCTGCCTGCAGGCCGAAGGTGTTCAATACCTTTGGGGCTATCCAGGTGGAGCCGTGTTGTACATTTACGACGCGCTCTACAAGCAAGACACGATCAAGCACGTCTTGGTACGGCATGAGCAAGCGGCGGTACACGCCGCTGACGGCTATGCCCGCGCCACCGGCGATGTCGGCGTCGCGCTGGTCACTTCGGGGCCGGGTGTCACCAATGCAGTGACGGGCATCGCAACTGCCTATATGGACTCGATCCCGATGGTGATCGTGACCGGGCAGGTGCCAACGGCCGCCATCGGTCTTGACGCCTTCCAGGAATGCGACACCGTGGGCATCACCCGCCCGATCGTCAAGCACAACTTCCTGGTCAAGGACGTGCGTGACTTGGCGATGACGATGAAAAAGGCGTTTCACATCGCCCGTACCGGCCGTCCCGGCCCTGTGGTGGTGGACATCCCCAAGGATGTGTCGCTGAACAAGACGACTTTCGTCTACCCGCAGCAGGTGCAGATGCGCAGCTACAACCCGGTGCGCAAGGGCCATTCGGGTCAGATCCGCAAGGCCGTGCAGCTGCTGTTGCAAGCCAAGCGTCCCTACATCTACACCGGTGGCGGCGTCATTTTGGGCGAGGCTTCGGCCGAGTTGCGCGAGTTGGTTAATTTGCTCGGCTACCCCTGCACCAACACGCTGATGGGTTTGGGTGCGATGCCGTCGAGCGATCCGCGCTTCCTGGGCATGTTGGGCATGCACGGCACCTACGAAGCGAATATGTCGATGCAGCATTGCGATGTGTTGCTGGCGGTGGGCGCACGCTTCGATGACCGGGTCATCGGCAACCCGGCCCACTTCGCGCAAGTTGAACGCAAGATCATCCACATCGACATCGACCCCTCGTCGATCTCCAAGCGTGTGCGGGTCGACATCCCCATCGTCGGTGACGTGAAAGACGTGCTGCAGGAATTGATCGCCCAGATCAAAGAAGCGCAAGCTCGCCCGGATGCCAGCCAGATCAGCGCTTGGTGGAGTCAGATCAACGAGTGGCGT
>CANFYD010000059.1 GCA_947450745.1 Burkholderiales bacterium | reverse complement strand
TTGAAGGTGCAGACCAGCCGCAGGTCGCCACCGGCATCGGCGCGAAGCCAATGGCGGTCGTGCTTGTCGAGCGCGTAGATCGTGCCCGGCTCGATGCGAAAGATCTCGCCGGAGGGGATCAACTCAACTTCACCGCTGCCCTCGACGCAGTAGACGGCTTCCAGATGGTTCTGGTACCAGATGTGCGTTTGGGTGCCGGCGTAGATGGTGGTCTCGTGCATCGAGAACCCCATGCGGTCATCGCGCAGCAGCAGGCGACGGCTGGCCCAGGTGTCGGTCTTGACGTCGCGTTCGGTGTTCAGAATGTCTTGCAGGCGGCGCACGATCATGCGAGCACCTCGCTGCTTTCCACGACCTTGTTGCTGTGCTGGTCACTGAGCGCGTCGTTGACAGCTTGCTCCAGGATGTCCAGCCCGGCCAGCAGCTTTTCGGGCTCGATGGTCAGTGGTATCAGCAGCTTGATGACTTCATCATGGCCGCCCGAAGTCTCGATGATCAGCCCGTTCTGGAAGGCCAATTTGCTGACCCGATCGGCCAAGTCCGCATCGTTGAAGGACAGGCCCTGCATCAGCCCGCGTCCACGGCGCTCCATCAGGGCGGCCGGATAGTTCATGACCAGGTTGTTGAGGAAGGTCCTGACGGTCAAGGCTTTCTTTTCGATCGAAGCCTGGAACTTGTTGTCGCTCCAATAGTGGGTCAACGCCACGGCGGCAGTCACAAACGCCATGTTGTTGCCGCGGAAGGTGCCGTTGTGCTGGCCGGGCTTCCACACATCATGTTCGGGTTTGATCAGCACGATGGACATCGGCAGGCCGTAGCCGGACAGCGACTTGGACAGCGTCACCATGTCCGGCATGATGCCGGCCGGCTCGAAGCTGAAGAAGGTGCCGGTGCGCCCGCAGCCCGCCTGGATGTCGTCCACGATCAGCAAGATGTCGTGGCGGCGGCACAGTTGCTCCAGCTTTTTCAGCCAGCTGAGGCTGGCCACGTTCAGCCCGCCTTCGCCTTGCACGGTCTCGACAATGATGGCGGCGGGCAGGTCAACGCCGCTGCTGGGGTCAAGCACCAGCTTGTCCAGCATCGCAATGGTGTCGATGTCCGGGCCGAAGTAGCCGGCGTAGGCGGCATGGTGAACGGCCGACAACTCCACGCCTGCAGCATCGCGAAACTTGCGGTTGCCGGTCAGCGCCAGCGAGCCTAGCGACACGCCGTGAAAACCATTGGTGAACGAGATGACGTTGGGCCGACCGGTCACGTTGCGAGCCAGCTTGATGGCGGCCTCAACCGCGTTGGTACCGGTAGGTCCTGTGAATTGAACTTTGTACTGCATCTTGCGGGGCTTCAGGATGCGCTCTTCAAAGGTGCGCAGAAAGTTCTTCTTGGCGGAAGTTGCCATGTCCAGGCCCTGCACCACGCCGTCGCCCGCCAAGTAATCAAGCAAGGCCGCCTTCATCACCGGGTTGTTGTGGCCGTAGTTCAGGCTGCCGGCACCGGCCAGAAAGTCGATGTATTCGCGGCCGTTCTCATCGGTCAGCACCGCGTTCTGGGCCTTGGTGAAAATGGTCGGGAAGGACCGGATATACCCTCGAACCTCAGACTCCAGTTGATTGAATGTGCGCATTTTGTTTCTCCTGTTGGGGTTTAACTTCGTGTCGTGTTTCAGTCAGGTTGGCCGGTTCCATGGGCCGATTTTGTAGAGTTGTTCTTCTTCGTGACCACTCTCGCCAAAGTCCTTGGCGGCAAACAGAGTGGTGATTGAAATGCCTGCGTTTTGCTGCAGAGATACTTGGTTAAACAGACGGATAGACGCCGCATTGCTGGGACTGATGGTGGTTTCCATCCAGCGTAATTGGCGGGTCTTGATGCAGTGCTCCACCAGATGCTGGAGCATGCGTTGGCCGATCTTTTTGCCGCGCTGCTGCGGGGCAACAGCCACCTGCCAGATGAACAGCGTGTCGGGCTGTTGCGGCGGTATGTAGGCGGTGACGGTGCCGACGATCTGGCCGTCGATTTCGGCGACTACGCTGGTCTGCGAGTGATGGAGGCAGAGCAGCAAATAGGCATAGATCGAATTCAAATCCAGCGGGGGGCAGGCCGCTATCAATCGATGCAGTGCAGCGCCATCACGGCGTTGCGGCTCCCGGAACTTCAGTTGATCCGCGATGGGATCTTGGGGCAGTCCTTGTTGTCCATGTGCTCCATGCATTCAGTCTCCTTTATTGGGGCGGCAGAAGCATCGACCCTGTTGGGGTCGATCTTTCAGCCGCACCGGTTATCGAGATTCAGTGGGTAAGCGTCAAACCGTGACCACCGGCGCCTTGGCTTCCAGCAGCGAGGCAAATTGCTCCAGCACCACCACCAGCGTCTGCTGGTCGGGCTCTGACAAGCCGCCCAAGGCGCTGGCAAAGCCTTGCGGCAGGGCCGACGGAGCGTGGTCCACCAGTTGCTTGCCAGCCTCGGTCACGCTGACGAAGACATTGCGCCGGTCGCGGGTGTCACGCTCGCGCACCACCCAATGCTTTTCCTCCAGGCGGTCAATGATGCCGACCACCGTGCTGGAGCTCAGGTGAATTTCTCGCCCGATCGATTTCAGGGTGCAAGGCCCCAAGCGAGCAATCGCCATCAGGGCCACCAGTTGCGGCGAGGTGATGTTGTGGCTCGTCTTCAGTCGCTTCGAATGGTGCTCGACGCACTGTGCAATGCGGCGCACGCTTTGCAAGATGCGTATCGATTCGCCGACGCCGGCACGATTTGCAGCGGCGCTTTCCGGTTCGCCGTCAGCCAGCGACATGTTGAGTTCTGTTTCCACTGAATTCCAAACTAAAAGTAGATGACTTCAAATTGATTTGATTTGAAGTCATCACAATCGTCATCATATCATTTAAAGTAATTTTGTAAGCATTCATTTCATTGGGAGCTAATTAGGCGTCGCCAGACTGCGGGCAGTGAACCTTCTGTCGCTCAAGCCTCTGACCGATCCGAGCGCCGGTCCGGCTCGGCAGCGAAGTTTGAATCTGGTGTCGTGTCAAGCGCCATCTGTTTGAATTTTTCGAGACAAATGCACGCTTCGCCGAGCTGTGAATGATTCGATTTCGACATTGATTGATTTAATTCAGGCGTGAGTTGCAGAGCTTGAAACTCAGCCCGAGCCGAACTGTTCATCCGGCTTCGGCCTTGTTGGTGCCGCCTGCGACTTACTCGACCTGACGGCCTGCACGGCTTTTATTGCATCGCATCTTGGGAGTTCACCGTCATGAAATCGACCCCACAACGCCGCTTCAGCTCGGCCAGACTCCGGCCAGTGAGGCAGACATGAGGCCCGAACCCAAACAGCCATCTTTCACCTCGCAACTGCTGCATCGCTTGCCCGCACTCGGCAAAACCATGTTCAGCCAGCCTCGTCGCCTGTTGGTACCGCTGTTGCCGCTGGTCACTTCGCTGCTGCTGCCCGACCTGATCAGCCTCAACAGCGCATGCTGGCTGAGTTCCGGTCTGGTCCTGGGTTGGTGCATGGCTCGGTACGGTCGACTGCCGGCAAGCCGCCGTCACCGACCCGCCAACGATGTGGTGGCGCAAGACATCAGCACGCTGCAGCAAGCGTTTGCGGTGCTGAAGCAGCAGGTCAGCGCGACGATACAGACATCGGAGACGGCCGTGATGGCGATGGGCGAGCGCATGAGCCGCGTCCACTTGCAGACCCAGCAGTTGCGCCAGCAGTTGCAGCAAGTGCTTGGACGCTCGGCGGTGCTGTCGGACGAAAGTTTGCTGCTGACCGAGCGGTGCGCGCTCGCAGTAGCCCGTTTGGCCCCGCCTGCGCCTGCGCTGGCGGTCGGCCTGAGTGGCGATGCCCTCGGCCCTGCGGCAGAACTCGCCGCGCAGCACTTGGCGCTGAGCGCCAATCTCCTAGATGCCGCCGGCCATCTGAGCGAGCTGTCCAAGGCTGTAGAGGTCGGAATGCAGGAAGTCAGCAAGGACATAGTCGATACGCTCGGCGACATGCAGTTTCAGGACATCAACCGGCAACTGCTGGAGCAGATCAACAACGCGCTGGGTAGCCTGTCCACGCATTTCTCGCAGCTCTACCAACTGATCGACGGTCAAGCGCCGCCGCCGCCCATCCTGCTGGAAGAGTTGCTGCAGTTGTGGACCAAGAATTACGTGATGCATTCGCAGCGTGTGGCGCATGCGATGGCTCTGGGCGGCAGCGCAGATCACTTTGCGAGCGTTGATCTCGAGGTGCAAGCGCAGGGCGATCCGCCGCTTGAACTGGCCAGCGCCAATTGCCAGCGCATCGAGCTGTTTTGAACCTGGCGTTGACCCGACACCAGTGTCAATCGCCATCTGCCGCCGCCGGTCAACATAGCGCTGCCCATGCATGAAACGCCATTGACCGGACTGGTGCTCAGCGGCGGCGGTGCCCGCGCCGCTTATCAGGTCGGCGTCTTGCGCGTGCTGTGCCAACTGCGCCGGGAAGCGCAGGGCCAGCAAGCCTCGGCCAGCAATCCGTTCGGCATCATCGTCGGCACCTCGGCGGGAGCCATCAATGGCGCGGCCTTGGCTTGCCAGGCGGACCGCTTTGATGCGGTCGTTGATGGCTTGTACGAGGTCTGGCGCAACTTTCATGCCGACCAGGTCTACCGCACCGATTCGCTCGGCGTCCTGCACAACGGGGCGCGCTGGTTGACGATGATGTCGGTCGGTTGGGCGATTGCACGCTGGCGCAAGTGGCGGCCGCGCTCCTTGCTGAACAACACACCGCTGGCCGGGCTGCTGCAACAGCTGGTGCCGATGGAGCGCCTGCCGTCCATGTTGGCGCGCAAGCATCTGCATGCTTTTGCCGTCACAGCCTCCAACTACAACAGCGGCGAGCATGTGACGTTCTACAACTCGACTCAAGCGATCAAGCCCTGGTTGCGCTCCAACCGCTTGGCCGTTCCCGCCATGCTGGTGCATGAGCATCTGATGGCCTCAGCCGCCATTCCCTTCATCTTTCCGGCCATCCGGCTGCATCATGACGGCGCCTCGGCCTGGTACGGCGACGGCTCGATGCGGCAGACCGCGCCGCTGTCGCCGGCGATTCATTTGGGCGCCCAGCGCCTGCTGATCATTGGTGCCGGCCGCATGCATGAGCCGAAAGTAGCGAAGCCCAACGACGCCACTTACCCGACCTTGGCGCAGGTGGCCGGCCATGCGATGTCGAGCATTTTTCTCGATGCGCTGTCGGTCGATATCGAGCGTCTGGAGCGCATCAATCGCACGATGGCCCTGTTGCCCGCAGCGGCACAGACCACGTTGCGGCCGATCCAGACCCTGGTGCTGGCGCCCTCGCAGCGGCTGGACGACATCGCGGCGCGCCATGTGGACAGCCTGCCCGGCTCGATCCGGCTGTTGCTGCGCGGTGCCGGCGTCGGCCACACCGAGGGCCCGGTGCAGGGGGCCGCCTTGGCCAGCTATTTGCTTTTCGAAGCCTCGTATACGCGGGAGTTGCTGGCGCTTGGCGAGGCCGACACCTGGGCCAAGAAGGCCGAAGTGTTGCAATTCTTCAATTGGCAGCCGAATGAGTCAGCGTCCGTTCCGGTGGCGACGCCGTTGGCGCTGGCTGATCGGTAGTAGCCGGCAATCCTCGGCTGAACTGCAAGCATCCAGCCGCTGACGTCAGGTGGTGCTGAGCCAACCGGGACAACCCGGCCAACGCTGCTCTCAGACCTTCAGCTCCAGCCTCACTTGCCACTGCGTGTAACTGCGCCCGCCGCTGTTCTGCGTGATCAGTTGCTCGGTGGTCGTGATGACGCTGCCGCTGCTGTAGTCCAGCGGGGTCAGGTTGCTGGCCGACACACGCAACTGCGTGTCGCGGTTGATGCTCCACAGCGCAAACGCGTCGGTGACCAGCTTGCGGCTGTTGTGGGCTTCGGTCAGCAGGGTTTGCTGCACCGTGTTGGCGGGCGTCCAGTTGATGCCGGCTCCCACGCTCAGCGGCAGGCTGCGCAGCTTGTAGTCGGCACCGAGGTTGGCGGTGGCGTAGGGTTGTTGATCGAGCTTGTTGTTGGGGCCGGGAATGCCGTCCACCTTCGAGCGGAACAAGCTCAGGTTGCTGCGCATCGACACCGGCCAGGCCTCGGGGATGAACTCATCGAGGCGGAACTTGGCCTCCAGCTCCACGCCCATCGTCGTGGCGTTGCCGATGTTCTGTGGCCGCGACACCCAGCGCGGCACGCTGGCGTAGGCGACGCTCTCCAGCGTGGTGATGTTGCGCATCAGGTCGCTGATGCGGCGCACGAACAGGTTGGCGCTGAGGATGCCGCCCTTGCTCAGGTAGTTTTCATAGGCGATGTCGATGCCGGTGGCCAGCTCGGGCCGCAGGTTCGGGTTGCCGCTGCGGTCGGCGTAGTTGACCTGATTCGGGCCGCAGGGCAGGGCGTCGGGGCAGGGGTATTGCGAGTTGATCGTCGGCTGGGCGATCAGGTCTTGCAGGTTCGGGCTGCGGTAGCTGCGGGTCAGGCTGGCGCGGATCTGGTCGCGGCTTTTTTCGTCGAACTTCCAGACGCCGTGCAGCAGCGGTGTCCAGACGCTGGCGCGGTTGCTGACCGAGTAATTGGCCGCTGCGCTGCGGGTGGCAATCGTCTCGCCGCGCAGGCCGGCATAAAACGACCATTGCTTGCCGACAGCCCATTCGTCCTGGGCGTAGGCGGCCAAGCGCTGGGTGGCCGCCGCCAAATCGTCGGCGAACTCCAGCTGGCCGCGGCAGGTCAGGCCGTTTTGCAAGCAGACGCGGTTTTGGTCGCGCTGTGTGCCTTCGCCCTCCAAGCCGCCGACCAGGCTGTGTTCATTCGCCAACTGGCGCGAGTATTTGCCGTTCAAGCTCCAGGATTTGTCGCGGTTGCGGGTGGTGTCGTCTTGCACGCGGCTAGGCCCTGCGCTGCCATCGACATATTCCTGCCGCAGGCTGTGGCTGTCCATCGCTGCCATGCCGACGCCGCCGCGCAGGTCCAGCCGGCTGCTGTCGTCGAGCCGGCGCTGCCACTGCGAATTGACCCGCAGCATCGAGAACTTGCTCTCGCCCAGCGTCTGCACCCGGTCAAAGTAGTTCAGCGGCAAAGGGTTGAGAGGGCTGGGTACAGGGTCGTTGAGCTGCACAAAACGGCTGTCGGTGTTGCCTTTGGATGCGACCAGAAACGGTTGGATGCTGAAGGAATCGCCGTCGCCGAGGCGCCACTGCAAGCGCAGGTTCAGGTTGATCGAGCTGCGCTGCTCGGCGTTCTGGCCGGTGGTGGTGAGCAAGCTGTCGGTCTGTGTCAGCAAGTTGCGCGTGACCGTGCGGCTGTTGACGTCGTCGAGGCGGTCGCTTTGCTGCGCATTGACGGTCAGGTTGTAGGCACCGCCGCTGTCGTCGAGCTTGTCGTTGCGGGTCCAGCCGATGCTGGGCCGCAACAGCCCGCGCTCGGCGCTGAGGCCAAAGCGCCAGTCGTTCAAGCGCTTGGCCAGCGCCTCCCGCAACACCACGTTGATGGTGCCGGCCACCGCACGGGCCCCGAACTCGGCGGTCGGTGCGCGCATCACCTCGATCCGCTCGACCTGGTCCGGCGGCAATTGGTCGAGCGAAAAACCGGGCGACATGCGCTCGCCGTTGACCAGGATCTGCGTGTAGCCGCCGCCCATGCCACGCATGCGGATGTCGCCACCGCGCCCCGGCCGCCCGCCGGTGGTGACGCCGGGCAGGCGCTTCAGCACCTCGCCCAAGCTGCTGTCGCCAAAGCGCTCGATCTCTTCGCGCCCGATGATGATCTTGGCGGCGGTGGAGGCCCGCCGCTTCGCTTCATCGCTGGGCGTGCCGCTGATCTCAACGCGCTGCAGTTGCTCCGTCGGCTGCTTGATTGGCTGCGTGGTCGGGGCTGAGGCGGTCGGCGTGGGCGCTGCCGCTGCTGTCACCGCAGCTCCTGTTTGGGCCTGGGCAGACACAGCGCAAAGTGCGGCGACCAGCGCCAAGGTCAGCGGGTGTGCAGGGCTGTCGCCGTTGTTGAGCTTGTTGAATGGGGATCGCATACGGACGGTTGAAGGTGATGATTCGGGGTGCGGCGTCCGGCATCATCAAAAAATTCTGAAACCAGGAGCGCGCGAGCATGGCATGGATGTGCCGCTCATTCGCCGCCAGGCTGCTGGGTTTTAACTTCTTTACTGGACGCCCGGCCGGACTCCTGCAAGTCTGCGCGGCAGCAGGGGGAGGCGTTTGCACAGTTCGGAGAAGAGCTGCGGGGCCGGTTCAGGTAGAGAGGTGCGGCTACCAAGCAGTGACTTGACGCGTCGAACTAAATAAATACAATGTATTTATGCTTAAGTTTGAGTGGGATCCACCCAAATCCTCCACAAACCTCCGGAAGCACCAGGTTTCCTTCGAGGAGGCCAAGTCTGTCTTCTACGACGAGTTTGCCGTCCAGTTCTTCGACGAGGAGCAATCATTTGACGAAGACCGCTTCCTGCTGCTGGGCATGAGCTCTGCGGCCAATCTACTTATCGTGTGCCATTGCGAGCGCGAACACGGTGAGGTCATCCGCATCATTTCCGCTCGCAAAGCAACCAAGCGCGAAAGCGCGTTCTATCAAGGTAGCCAACCATGAAGGCTGAATACGATCTTTCAAAAATGAAGGCGCGCACCAACCCCTACGCGTCAAAGCTGAAGAAGCCGGTCACCATTCGCTTGTCCGAAGATGTCGTCGTCTACTTCAAGCGCATGGCGGACGAAGCCGGTGTTCCGTATCAAAGCCTCATCAACCTGTACCTTCGTGACTGCCTTGTGCAGAATCGCAAGGTCAACATCAACTGGCCGCAAACGGCTTAAGCGCTTGTTTAAGCCAACGTCGGCCGGCAAGCCCCCGTCAGCGGCTCAGTGGCCACGTTACGGCGCAAGTTTCAGCTCAGGCACACCGGCGTGCTGCAGCGCATCCAACACGCTTTCGGCCGTTGCCGGTGCCCGCAGATGCGGGTCCCAGCCGGCTGGGCCGGTGGCGGCCACGGCGTCCTTGATCGCCAGCAGCACGGCAAAGGGCAGCAGCAGCGGTGGCTCGCCGACGGCCTTGGCGCGGTGAATGCTGTCGGCTGCATTCGGATGGTCAAACAGCGCGACGCGGAAGTCCGGCGGGCTGTCGTTGGCGGTGGGGATTTTGTAGGTGCTTGGCGCGTGGGTGCTGAGTCGGCCGGTTTGCGGGTGCCAGACCAGCTCTTCGGTCGTCAGCCAGCCCATGCCCTGCACAAAAGCGCCCTCGACCTGGCCGATGTCCAGCGCGGGGTTGAGCGACTGGCCGACGTCGTGCAGCACATCGGCGCGCAGCACCCGGCTCTCGCCGGTCAGCGTGTCGATCAGCACCTCGGCCACGGCCGCGCCGTAGGCAAAGTAGAAGAACGGCTTGCCCTGCAACTTGCTGCGGTCCCAATGCAGGCCCGGCGTGGTGTAAAAGCCGTCGCTCCACAGCTGGATACGCTGCAAATAGGCTTGCGCGACCAGTTCTTTGAAGCCCATGACCAACGGCCCGGCGCTGACCTGGTCGTTGGCAAAAACCAGCTCGGCCGGCTGGCAGCCCAGCAGTTGCGCAGCCAGCACAGCCAGGCGTTGCTTGATCTGCCGCGCTGCGTCCTGTGCCGCCTTGCCGTTCAAGTCGCTGCCGGTGGACGCGGCGGTGGCCGAGGTGTTGGCCACTTTTTGCGTGTCGGTGGCGGTGCAGCGCACCGCGCTCAGGTTGATGCCCAGTTCATGCGCCACCACTTGCGCCACCTTGGTGTTGAGGCCTTGGCCCATCTCGGTGCCGCCGTGGTTGACCAGCACCGAACCGTCGGTGTAGACATGGACCAGCGCGCCGGCCTGGTTCAAATGCACGACGTTGAAGGAGATGCCGAACTTGACCGGCGTCAGCGCCAGGCCCTTCTTCAGCACCGGGCTGGCCGCGTTGTAGCGGCTGATCTCGGCACGGCGGCGGGCGTAGTCGCTGGTCTGCAAGAGCCGGTCGGTCAGCGGCTGCAAGATGTTGTCCTCGACCCGCTGGCCGTAGGGCGTGATGTTGCGGTCGCCCGCGTCGCGGTAGAAATTGCGCTGCCGCACCAGCAGCGGGTCAAGCTTCAACCGCCGCGCCACCGAATCCAGAATCATCTCGATCGCCAGCGCGCCTTGCGGGCCGCCAAAACCCCGAAAGGCGGTGTTGCTCTGCGTGTTCGTCTTTGCGGAAAAGCCGTGCATGGACACATGCGGCAGCCAGTAGGCATTGTCGAAATGGCACAGCGCCCGCGCCATCACCGGGCCGGACAAGTCGGCCGAATGCCCGCAATTGGCAATCAGGTCGATCTCGGCCGCCAGGATCTGCCCGGCGTCGTCAAAGCCGACCTGCCAGCGGTAGTCAAAGCCATGCCGGCGGCCGGTAATCATGAAGTCGTCGTCCCGGTCCAGCCGCAATTTGACCGGCCGGCGCAGCAGCGTGGCCGCCAGTGCCGCCACGCAGGCGAACAGCGCCGATTGCGACTCCTTGCCGCCAAAAGCTCCGCCCATGCGCCGGCATTGCACCTGCACCTGATGCGCTTGCCAGCCCAGCGCGTGGGCCAGCAACTGCTGCATCTCGCTCGGGTGCTGGGTCGAGCAGTGCACCAGCAGGGTCTTGTTTTCCAGCGGCAGGGCGTAGCTGATCTGGCCTTCCAGATAGAACTGCTCTTGGCCGCCGACCGCCCATTCGCCGCTCAAATGATGCGGGGCCCGGGCCAGCTCGGCCTGCGGCTCGCCCCGGCCCAAATGCATGGCCGGGATCACGTATTGGCCGGCCGCATGCGCCGCTTTGGCCGTCAGCAGCGCGGGCAGCGGCGTGCAGCGGATGGCCTGCTTGGCCAGGGCAGCGGCGCGGCGGGCCAGCTCGCGGTCGGTGGCGATGATGGCAAACACCGGCTGGCCCAGATAACTCAAGCGCTCGCTGGCCAGAATCGGGTCGTCGTGCAGCAGCGGGCCGCAATTGTTCTGGCCGGGGATGTCGGCAGCGGTCAGTACCCGCAGCACGCCCGGCTGGCGCAGCAGCAAGTCCAGGTCGATGGACAGCAGCGTGCCATGCGCCACCGGCGACAGGCCCAGCGCTGCATGCAGCGTGCCCTGCAGCTCGGCAATGTCGTCGGTATAGGTCGCTTCACCGCTGACGTGCAGGTGGGCGGACTCATGCGCGTGGTTCTGGCCCACCACGGCAAAGGCGGGCTGGACTGTGTTGGGCAGTGCTGTGGGTAGCTCCATCGGCAGTTCAAGCGGCTTGTTCATGCAGCGCTCCCTTCAAAAGATACGGCCTGCCAGACGCTGAGGTCGCGGGCGGCCAACGGGGCCTCGGCGCGGGTTTCCAGCCACAGCCGTTGCAGCAGGTTTTGCGCTACCCGCATCCGGTAGCTGCTGCTGGCCCGCATGTCGGTCAGCGGGGTGAAATCCAACGCCAGGGCCGCAGCGGCTGCCTGGGCCGTGGCTTGGGTCCAGGGCTGGCCGCGCACGGCGGCCTCGGCCAGCGCGGCGCGCTTGACGATGGCCGCCATGCCGCCAAAGGCAAAGCGGGCTTCCTCGACCACGCCGCCGCGCAAGCGCAGGGCCAGCACGGCGCATACGGCCGAGATGTCGCTGTCGTAGCGCTTGGCCACTTTGTAGGCGCGCAGTTGCAGTTCCGCTTCAGGCAAGGGCAAGTGCAGCGCTTCGACGAATTCGCCCGGCTGCAGTGCGTTCAGCTGGTAGCCGAGGTAGAAGTCCTCCAGCTTGAGCCGGCGCTGCTGGGTGCCGCGCCGCAGCAGGATGTCCGCGCCCAGCGCGATCAGCGCCGGCGCGCCGTCGCCGATCGGCGAGCCGTTGGCGATGTTGCCGCCCAGCGTGCCGGCCTGGCGCACCGGCGGCGAGGCAAAGCGCAGCCACAGCTCACGCAGCGGCGGCACGGCGGCCGTCAGCGCCGCCCAAGCGTCTTCCAGCGTGGCGGCGGCACCTATCCACAGGCCAGCCCGTCCCTCAAAGTCCTGGCTGCGGATCTGCTTCAACTCGGCCACCGCGCCCAGATAGATC
>CANFYD010000058.1 GCA_947450745.1 Burkholderiales bacterium | reverse complement strand
CGAGGGCGAGTTCGACGTTGGCTTGCAAAAAACCTTCTTTGCTGCCGCAGTCGTAACGCTTGCCTTCGTAGCGATAAGCAAACACTTTTTCGCGCCGCAGCAGGCCAGCAATACCGTCGGTCAATTGGATTTCGCCGCCCACGCCGCGTGGCTGGTTGGCAATTTCGTGAAAGATGCCGGGGGTAAGGATGTAGCGGCCGGCCACGGCCAAGCGCGATGGTGCGTCCTCGGGTGCCGGTTTTTCGACAATGCGGGTCACATCCATCACTTTGTCGTTGATTTGTGTACCGGCGACGATGCCGTAGCGGCGCGTGTGTTCAGCGGGTACCTCTTGAACTGCCAAGATCGAGGCGCGCCAATCGCCGAATTGCTCGACCATCTGTTTGAGTACCGGCGTGTCGCCCACCATCAAGTCATCGGCGAGCAGCACGGCGAACGGCTCGTTACCGACCAAGCGCCGGGCGCATAAAACGGCGTGACCCAGGCCCATCGCCTGAGCCTGGCGCACGTAGACGCATTCCATATCGTTCGGTTTGACACTGCGTACAACATCCAGCAACTCTTGCTTACCCGCCTGTTCGAGGGCTACCTCAAGTTCGAAAGTCATGTCAAAGTGATCTTCGATGGGGCGCTTGTGACGCCCCGTCACAAATATCATTTCCCGTACACCGGCGGCATAAGCCTCTTCCACTGCATACTGAATCAGCGGCTTGTCCACGACGGGCAACATTTCCTTCGGCTGCGCCTTGGTGGCGGGCAAGAAACGCGTACCCAGTCCTGCGACTGGAAAAATGGCTTTTGTGATGAGAGAAATTGACATAATCGAACACTACCCCATGAACATAATGATTAGACGCGAGGCATTGTTGCATGGTCGTGTTACGCCAAATCCCCGGCTTTGTGCCACTCAGTGTCGTTTCGTGACATGAGTCTGCTTATTGTTGAACCGTTTGAAGCCGAGGTGGTTCAGTGGTTGTCGAAGCGTCGCTCGGTGCGTTATTCGCCCGAATTGGCGGTCGATTCGGGCCAGCTGCGCCAAGCCATGCAGCAGGTGCAGGCCTTGATCTTGCCGCCCAGCGTGGGGGTGGATGCGCAGTTGCTGCGTGCATCGCCCAACTTGCGCGTGGTCGGCCGGATGAGCGCAGGCGGGGAAAATATCGACTTGGAGGCCTGCCGCGCCGCCCAGGTCGAAGTGGTTCGTTGCAGCACGGCCACGGCCAACGCCGAAGCCGAGTTTGTTATCGGAGCCTTGCTGGCGATGTTGCGTCGGGTGCCGGTGCAGAGCAGCGACGGCATGCTGGTGGGCCGTGAGTTGGGTTGCACCACGATAGGTTTGATCGGCATGTCGCCCGCCGCGCGGATGCTGGCGCAATTGCTGCCCGTCTTCGGCACCAGAGTACTGGGCTACGACCCCAGCTTGCATCAGAACGAACTGGTCTGGTCGCGGGTCGGTATCGAGCCGCTGCCGTTGCGCGAGTTGATGGAGCAGAGCGACGGGGTTTGCGTGCAACTGCCTTACTTCCCACGCTACCGCGGGCTGATCGGTGAGCGCGTGCTGGAGTTTTCAAAGCCAGGGCAGGTGATCGTCAGCATCGCCCATTCAGCAATTTTCGATGCCTCGGCTTTGGCCCGGTCGGTGCTCAGTGGCCGGGTGGCAGCGGTCTGGTTCGACAGCATGGAGCCTGGCATGCAAGAGCCGGGCAGGCCCCTGCATGGTCTGTCGGCGCTGCAAGTGACGCCGCGCTTGGCCAGCACGACGCGTGAATCACGCACGCGTGCTGCCTGGAGCGTGGCGCGGCGCATTGACGAGTTGCTCAATCTGCCGCCAGCGCCAAGCCCGGGCCCTCGGGTCAGCCGATCAGTCGAGCTGCCTGATCCTTCAGTCGAGACACGGTGGCGCTGAAGTCACTCAGGCGCTGACGTTCTTGCTCGACCACGGCGGCCGGTGCGCGCGACACGAAGGTGTCGTTGCCGAGCTTGGCCTCACCCTTGATGATTTCGCCCTCCAGCCGGGCGATCTCCTTGCTCAGGCGAGCCACTTCAGCTGCCACGTCGATTTCCACATGCAAGGCCAAACGGGCCTCGCCATGCACCATCACCGGTGACATCAAGCTGGCGGCGGTGAAGGCGGCATCGTCCTTGATGATTTGCACCTCGCTGAGCTTGGCCAGGGTCTTCAACAGCGGTGCTGCTTGCTCGATGAAGCCGGTGTCACCACCGACCAGCAGCGGCACGCGCTCGGCCGGCGACAGCTTCATCTCGCTGCGCAGGCTGCGGCAGGTGCTGACGATGGCTTTCAGGCTCTGCACCCAGGCGTCGGCGGCCGGGTCGATGCGTTCGGGCTGCGCCACCGGGTAGGCGGCGTTGACCAAATAGGCTTCTTCACCCTCAGCTTTGCGGCCGGCAATCGGTGCCACCGTCTGCCACAGCTCTTCGGTGATGAAGGGGGCGATCGGGTGCAGCAAACGCAGAATCGTTTCCAGCACGCGGATCAGCGTGCGGCGGGTGGCGCGTTGCTGCGCCTCTGTGCCGTTCTGGATCTGCACCTTGGCGATTTCCAAGTACCAGTCGCAATACTCATCCCAAACGAAGGAGTAGATTGCGCTGGCCACAAAGTCGAGCCGGTATTCGGCAAAGCCCTGCGCCACGGCCATTTCAACCCGCTGCAATTCGCCGCTGATCCAGCGGTCTGCTTGGCTGAAGGTCAAATAGCCATGGGCCGACTCGCCCGGTGCGCATTGGGCTTTGCTGTGTGCCATCAAGCCGCAGTCCTGGCCCTCGCAATTCATCAGCACGAAGCGGGTCGCGTTCCACAATTTGTTGCAAAAGTTGCGGTAACCCTCGCAGCGCTTGGTGTCGAAGCTGATGATGCGGCCCAGGCTTGCCAGGGACGCAAAGGTGAAGCGCAGCGCGTCCGCGCCAAAGCCGGGGATACCTTCGGGGAACTCTTTTTCGGTGGCCTTGCGCACCTTGGGCGCGGTTTCGGGGCGACGCAGGCCGGTGGCTCGCTTGTCCAGCAGCGGAGCCAGTTCAATGCCGTCGATCAAATCGACCGGGTCCAGCACATTGCCCTCCGACTTGCTCATCTTCTGGCCCTGCGAATCGCGCACCAAGCCGTGGATGTAGACATGCTTGAACGGCACCTTGCCGGCCGGGCAATCCGCCGTTTTGGTGAAGTGCTTGGTCATCATGATCATCCGGGCGACCCAGAAAAAGATGATGTCGTAGCCGGTCACCAGCACGGAGGACGGCAAGAACAGGTCTTGCTCCAGCGTTTTTTCCGGCCAGCCCAGCGTCGAAAACGGCACCAGGGCGGAGGAATACCAGGTGTCCAACACGTCCTCGTCGCGCTTCAACTCACCGCTGTAGCCGGCCGCTGCGGCCTTGCTGCGTGCTTCCTCTTCGCTGCGCGCCACGAACAACTCACCGCCTGCACCGTACCAGGCCGGAATCTGGTGGCCCCACCACAGCTGGCGTGAAATGCACCAGTCATTGATGTTGCCCATCCAGTGGTTGTAGGTGTTGACCCATTGCTCGGGGAAGAACTTCACATCGCCGCTTGCCACCGCGTCAACGCCGCCCTGGGCAATGCTCAGGCCGTCGGCCGCGGGCTTGTTCATCGCCACAAACCATTGGTCGGTCAGCATCGGCTCGATCACCTGACCGGTACGTTCGCAGCGCGGCACCATCAGCTTGTGCTTCTTGACCTCGACCAGAAAGCCTTGCGCATCCAGGTCGGCAACGATCTTTTTGCGCGCCACGAAGCGGTCCAGGCCGCGGTAGATCTCCGGTGCCTCGTCGTTGATCTTGGCGTCCAGCGTCAGCACGCACAACAGCGGCAACTGGTGGCGCTGGCCGACCGCATAGTCGTTGGTGTCATGCGCAGGCGTGACCTTGACGACACCGGTACCGAAGGCGCGGTCCACATAGTCGTCGGCAATGACCGGAATCAGCCGGTCGCACAGCGGCAGCCGCACTTGCTTGCCGATCAGCGCGCTGTAGCGCTCGTCCTCCGGGTGCACCATCACCGCCACGTCGCCCAGCATCGTCTCCGGCCTTGTGGTCGCCACCACCAGTTCGAGCGGGCCGCCTGCGGCTGCCAGGCTGCCGTCCGCATCCACCAGCGGATAGCGGATATGCCACATGAAGCCGTCTTCTTCTTCGCTCGAGACTTCCAGGTCCGAGACGGCGGATTTCAGCACCGGATCCCAATTGACCAGGCGCTTGCCACGGTAGATCAGGCCCTCGTCAAACAGCCGCACAAAGGTTTCGGTGACGGTCTTGGACAAGCCTTCGTCCATTGTGAAGTACTCGTGCTCCCAGGACACGCTGTCACCCATGCGGCGCATCTGCCGGGTGATGGTGTCGCCGGACTCCTTCTTCCATTCCCAGACGCGGGCGACAAAGTTCTTGCGGCCGAGATCGTGGCGGGTTTTTTGGCCCTCGACGCCTTGGTCGGCCAGTTGCCGCTCGACGACGATTTGGGTGGCGATACCGGCATGGTCGGTGCCCGGCACCCACAGCGTGTTGTGGCCCAGCATGCGGTGGTAGCGCGTCAGCGAGTCCATGATGGTCTGGTTGAACGCATGCCCCATGTGCAGCGTGCCGGTCACATTGGGCGGCGGCAGCTGAATGCAAAACGACTCGCGGCTGGCGTCCAGGGTCGGCTTGTACAAGCCTTTTTGCTCCCACAGCGGCCCCCAATGAGCTTCAAGTGCGGCGGGTTCAAACGATTTGGCGAGTTCGGTCATGGTGTGGGAACGCTAAAGAGACGCTAAAAAGGCACAGGGGCACCGCGTTGCTGCGGATGCCCCTGAATGCCGGGTCATAGTGAAATTCGGGACTGCCGAATTGTCCTACATGAACAAATGCTCGCCGGCGTTTTGGCTTCGCCTAAACGCCGGCCTTCACGCTGCGCGCTCAGTTGATAGCTTGGCTGCGCCAATCGATCACATGAACAAATGTTCCCCCCGCGTTTTGGCTGCGCCGAAACGCCGGTGCGAAGCCGTTCTGTTACATAAAAAGATGCTCGCCGGCGTTTTGGCTTCGCCGAAACGCGGGCCTTCACGCTGCGCGCTCAGGTGATAGCTTGGCTGCGCCAATCGATCACATGAACAAATGTTCCCCCGCGTTTTCACCACCCAGCACCACGTAGTTGACTTTGCGGAGATCGGCCAGGGTGTTGCCGCCGGAATAGGAGACCGAGCTTTGCAGGTCTTCTTGCATTTCGCGCAGGGTGTCGGCCAAGCGGCCTTTCACCGGCTCCAGGATGCGCTTGCCTTCCACATGCTTGTACTCGCCCTTGTTGAAGTCGCTGGCCGAGCCGTAATACTCCTTGAACAACTTGCCGTCCACTTCGACGGTGCTGCCGGGTGATTCCTCATGCCCTGCAAACAGCGAGCCGATCATCACCATGGACGCACCAAAGCGCATGCTTTTGGCAATGTCGCCGTGGTGGCGGATGCCACCGTCGGCCACGATAGGCTTGGTGGCCACGCGAGCGCACCACTTCAAGGCGGAGAGTTGCCATCCGCCGGTACCAAAGCCGGTTTTAAGCCGGGTGATGCAGACCTTGCCCGGGCCGATGCCGACCTTGGTGGCATCGGCCCCCCAGTTCTCCAGGTCGATCACGCCCTCGGGCGTGCCGACGTTGCCAGCGATGACGAAGCTGTCGGGCAGCTTGTGCTTGATGTGAGCAATCATCCGCTGCACGCTGTCGGCATGACCGTGGGCGATGTCGATGGTGATGTAGTCGGCACCGACGCCGTCGGCTGCCAAGCGGTCGATCACCGCATAGTCGGCCGCCTGCACGCCCGAGCTGACCGAGACGTACAAGCCCTGGTCGCGCATCGCCTTGGCGTAGGCCACCGTGTCCAGGTCGAAGCGGTGCATGACGTAGAAATAGCCGTCCCTGGCCAATTGCGCGGTGATTTTTTCATCCACCACCGTTTTCATATTGGCCGGCACCACCGGCAGCTTGAAGCGGCGCGGGCCAAAGGCCACCGAGGTGTCGCATTCACTGCGGCTTTCAACCCGGCATTTACGGGGCAGCAGCAGGATGTTGTCGTAGTCAAAAATTTCCATGAGTCGAGGTCGTCTTCACAAGTTCGCAAATTGGCTGTGCGTTCGTGCAGTGCACAAGCGAGGCTGCGAGCACTTGATTTGGAAACCCGGACCTGGCCGCCATCAGGGATCAAGCGGCCCACCGGGCACCAATATTTGGGCCCGGTGGCGAATTCTACGCAGCTTGAGGCCGCCACCTCAGAGTCGGCGGGTGAGCGGCGGCGGCTTGGTCTGAAGTGGGCTCGCTACACTCCGCCACTGATCAGTCATTTGCCCGCGCTCCCGTGTTCTCCACCGTATTGGCCCAGGATTCCCCATGCATCAAGTTGTCATCAGCGGCACCGGCCTCTACCAGCCGCCCCACATCATCAGCAACGCCGAATTGGTGCTGGCTTTCAACGCCTACGCCGATCTGCAAAATACCGAGCACGCCGCAGCGATTGCCGCCGGCGAGCGCACCGCCATCACCCATTCCAGCGTCGAATTCATTGAAAAGGCCTCGGGCATCAAGCAGCGCTACGTGCTGGAAAAAGACGGCGTGCTGGACCCGACCCGCATGTATCCCCGCTTTGCCGAGCGGGCCGACGATCAGTTGTCCCTGATGGCCGAAATCGCCGTTGATGCCGCGCTCAAGGCCTTGGCAGCCGCCGGAAAGCAGCCGGCCGACGTCGATGCCGTGCTGTGTGCCAGCGCCAATATGCAGCGCCCTTATCCGGCCATGGCAGTAGAAATTCAAGCGGCGCTCGGTGCGGGTGGTTACGGCTTCGACATGAATGTGGCTTGTTCGTCGGCCACCTTTGCCATCGAGCAGGCGGTCAACGCGGTGCGCTCCGGCGCGTCCAAGTGCGTGCTGATCGTCAACCCTGAAATCACCTCGGCTCACCTGGAGTGGCGCGACCGGGACTGCCATTTCATCTTTGGGGATGTCTGCACGGCAATCGTCATCGAGCGTGCCGCCACCGCCACTGCGGCCGATCAATGGGACATCGTGTCAACCCATCTGGCCACGCAGTTCTCCAACAACATCCGCAACAACTTCGGCTTCATGAACCGGGCCGAAGACAGCGATCCGCTGGCCCGCGACAAGACCTTCCGCCAGGAAGGCCGCAAGGTTTTCAAAGAGGTCGTGCCGATTGCCGCTGCCCACATTGAGGCCCATCTGGCGACGCTGGAGCAAACGCCGGCCAAAGTGCGGCGCTTCTGGCTGCACCAGGCCAACCTCGGCATGAACCAGTTGATCATCAAGAAGCTGATCGGCGAGAGCATGGGCAGCTCGGGCTCCGATGTGGCGCCGCTGATCCTCGACACCTATGCCAACACCGCATCGGCCGGCTCCATCATTGCGTTCCACGAGCACCGCGCCGACCTGGTGGCCGGTGATCTGGGCGTGATTTGCTCGTTTGGGGCAGGTTACTCAGTCGGCAGCGTGATCGTCCGCAAAATTTAAACGGGCCTACTGCGTGGCTGGCGGCTGGGCGGGCGCATCCATACCCAGCGTTTTGACGCCGGCCTCGCCGGCGAATTCTTCAAAGCGCCAATCGCCATCGACCTGGATGACGCCGTCGACCGGGGCAATCTCGTGCACCGCTTGGTGCTTCAGCGCCACGCTCATGAAGTCGATCCAGACCGGCAGGGCCAAGCCGCCGCCGGATTCCCGGTCGCCCAGGCCGCGCGGTTGGTCGTAGCCTATCCACACCACAGCAGCCAAGCCCGGTTGAAAACCGGCAAACCAGGCATCCACCGAGTCATTGGTCGTGCCGGTCTTGCCGTAAAGATCGGGCCGTCGCAACTGCGCTTGTGCGCGCGCTGCGGTGCCGCTGCGGGTCACCTCTTGCAGCAGGCTGCTGGTCAGGAAGGCATTGCGCTCGGGGATCACGCGGTTCTCGCTCGACGGCGCATTGGCCACCGCTTCGAACAGGGTGATGCCCTTGCTATCGACTATTTTGCTGATCAGCAGTGGTGCCAGCCGGTAGCCGCCATTGGCCAGCACCGCGTAGGCGGTGGCCATTTGCAGCGGCGTCACCGCACCGGAGCCGAGCGCCAAAGTCAGGTTGTCCGGCTGCCGCTCGGGCTCGAAGCCGAACTGCGCCGCCCAGTCGCGTGCCTTGGCCGGGCCGACCAGTTCCAGCAAGCGTATGGTCACCATGTTTTTTGAGTGCGCGAGCGCTTGGCGAACGGTCATCGGGCCTTCAAACGTGCCCTCGTAGTTCTTCGGTTCCCAGTTGCCAATGCTGATCGGCGCGTCGTTGACCAGCGTGGCCGGCCCGACACCTTGTTCCAATGCAGCCGAGTAAATGAAGGGCTTGAAGCTGGAACCCGGTTGCCGCCAAGCCTGGGTGACATGGTTGAACTGGTTCTTGGCGAAGTCGAAACCACCGACCAAGGCGTGGACCTTGCCACTGGTGGGCTCCAGCGCCACCAGCGCGCCTTCGGCTTCGGGCGCTTGCACGATCACCCAAGACCCTAGCGGGTCGGCTTTGGTCGGTGCACCGCGCAGCACGCGGATGATCGCTCCGCGGCGCAGGCGCAAGCCGTCACGGGCCTTGTCGGACAGGGCTGCTTGCGCGCCGCGCAGGCCTTCGCCGCTGATCACCAAGTCTTCGCCCGATTGCAGGCTGGCCGTTACCCGGCCGGCGCTGATCCGGGTGATGACGGCGGCGCGCAGCTCGTCGTTGTCGGGGTGATCGGACAGCGCTTGTGTGATGGAGGCATCCTGCTCGGCGGCATCTTGCTGGTCGGCAACTGCCGGCAGTTCGACAAAGCCTTCCGGCCCCCGGTAGGGCTTGCGCCGTTCCAGCTCCAGCAGGCTGTGGCGCAGCGCTTGGTAGGCGGCGGCTTGTTCAGCGGCGATGAGGGTGGTGTAGACCTTCAAGCCGCGCGTGTAGGCCGACTCGCCATATTGGGCAAAAACGACTTGGCGGGCCATTTCGGCCGCGTACTCGGCGTGCAGGTGCGGGTCTTGCGCCGAGCGGATATGCAGCTTTTCGGCCTTGGCAGCACTGGCCTGCGCGGCATCGATCACGCCGGTGTCCAGCATGCGGTTCAGCACCAGGTGCTGGCGGCGGCTGGCGCGTTCGAAGTTGACCACCGGGTTGGCGTAAGCCGGGTTTTGCGGCAGTCCGGCCAGCATCGCGGTTTCACCGATCGACAGGTCTTTGAGCGTCTTGCCGAAGTAGATGCCGGCCGCCGCTTCAAAGCCATAAGCCCGCTGACCCAGATAGATCTGGTTCATGTAGATCTCAAGAATCTGCGCTTTGGACAGCTGGCTCTCGATCTTCAGCGCCAACAGCATCTCCACAAATTTGCGTGAATAGATCTTCTTTTTGGTCAGGTAGAAGGTGCGTGCCAGCTGCTGGGTGATGGTGGACGCGCCTTGCTTGTTGGCATGGGTCACATTGGCCAGGGCGGCTCGCGCGATGCTGCTGAAGTCGAGGCCGCCATGCTCGAAAAAACCGTTGTCCTCTGTGGCCAGCAGCGCGCTTTGCATCAACTTCGGTATTTGGCTGAGCTGCTGGTAATTGCGCCGCTCGGCCCCGAATTCACCGATTTGCACCCCGTCGGCGGTGTAGACCCGCAGCGGCTGTTTCGGTTGGTAGTCGCTCAATTCGGCGATGTCGGGCAGGTTGGGGTAGACCACCAAGGCCGCAATGCCCACACCGACGGCCAGCAGCACCGCAGCCGCAGCGCCTGCAAAAAACAGTTTCTTCTTCAAGATGAATGAGTCTCTGGGGTCAGCATGGCAAAGAGGGCTGATTATGACTTTGCGGCATCTCGCACAGCGTCGGCGCGACACGGCGTATTGAAGTGCTGAACCGTGGAGCGATCGGTTATCGTGCCGGCATGAATGAATTTTCTTTTTATTGGCATGACTACGAGACTTTTGGCCGCGTGCCCCGGCGCGACAGGCCAGCTCAGTTTGCGGGCCTGCGCACCGATGCGGATCTGAACGAAATCGGCACACCGCTGATGCTTTATTGCCAGCCCGCCCCCGACGTGCTGCCCGACCCGGAAGCCTGTTTGTTGACCGGCATCCTGCCGCAAACTTGCCTGGAGCAAGGCGTTGCCGAGCAGGCTTTTGCAGCCTCCATCGAGGCCGCGCTGGCCGAACCGGGCACTGTCGGCGTCGGTTACAACTCGATCCGCTTTGACGATGAAGTGACCCGCCACTTGTTTTGGCGCAGCTTGATCGACCCCTACGCCCGCGAATGGCAAAACGAGTGCGGCCGCTGGGATTTGCTCGACGTCGTGCGCTGCGCCTACGCCTTGCGGCCCGAAGGCCTGCAATGGCCGCTGCACGAGGACGGCCGCCCCTCGTTCAAACTCGAACACCTGACAGCGGCCAACGGCATAGCGCATGCCGCAGCGCATGACGCCTTGTCCGATGTACGGGCTACGCTGGCCTTGGCCCGTTTGCTCAAGACCGCCCAACCGAAGTTGTTCGACTTCTGCCTGAAGCTGCGCAAGAAGGATGCCGTGTGGGCCGAAATTGGCGTGGGCCGGCCGTTCCTGCACATCTCGGGCATGTATGGGCCAGAGCGGGGCTGCATCGCCTTGGTCTGGCCGCTGGCACCGCACCCGACCAACAAGAACGAATTGGTGGTCTGGGATTTGGCCAGCGATCCGACCGAGCTGCTGAGCCTGAGTGCGGCGCAAATTCGCGCCCGCTTATTTGTCAAACAAGAGGACTTGGCCGAGGGTCAGACGCGGCTGCCGATCAAGACGATTCATGTCAACAAGTCGCCGGTCGTGATCGGCAACTTGAAAACGCTGTCGCCGGCGATGGCGCAGCGCTGGGGCCTGGATTTGGCGCAGGGCCTGCGCCATGCGGAAATATTGCTGTCGAAGGGCAGGTTGCTCGATGGGCTGTGGGGCGATGTCTTCAAGCGTGACAAAACTCAGGCCACGCCGGATGTGGACGAAGACCTCTACGGCGGCTTTGTCAGCCCGGATGACCGCCGCGCCTTGCAGCGCCTGCTGGCCATGAAGCCCGAGCAAATGACGCAAAAAGCGGCCGAAGGCAAGCTGGTATTCAACGACGCCCGACTGGACGAGTTGGTGTTTCGCTTCCGGGCTCGCAACTTCCCCGCCAGTCTCAGCGAGCCCGAGCAACAGCGCTGGGCCGCCCATTGCGCCGCACGCCTGCATGACGGCGCAGGCGGTGCACAAACGCTGGCCGCCTTTTTTGAACAGATCGACCAGCTCAGTGAAGCGGCCGATGAGCGGGGCCAGGACATCCTGGGTGCCCTGTACGACTATGCCGAGCAGATTGCGCCCGCTGCTTGACTTGAACAGGGCGCTCAAATGGAGTAAGCCAAATGCTGACCACACGCCCTGTTCGAGAATGCCCGCCGTACTGCCCCTCCTGCCCGTCCGCTGTCGGCCAAGTCCGCAATAGGCGGCTGCCATGAGGCGGCGGCAACTGATCCAAGGCTGGGCGGCGGCGTCCTGCTGGGCCCCCTGGGTCGTGCCAGCGGCTGGCAAACCAAGCAATATCCCGGCGCTGCTGCTGGCCCAGAGCGCGCCGCGTGATTTGTCACAGCTTGACCTGAGTCGCTATTTGGTCAGCGAAAAACTCGACGGCGTGCGCGCCTTCTGGACCGGCCGCTTGATGTTTACCCGGCACGGCCAGCCTATTCCTTTGCCGGACGAGTTTGCCGCCCACCTGCCGCAGCGGGCGCTGGACGGTGAGCTCTGGATGGCGCGGGGGCGCTTTGATGCGGCCTCCGCAGCGGTGCGTCGCCAACAGCCGCTAGGGGCCGAATGGCGGCAATTGCGCTATATGCTTTTTGAGCTGCCGGACGGCGAAGGCTCGTTCGAGCAACGCGCGCAAGTCTTGCAAGCGCTGGCGGCCGAGGCCACGACACAGGGCGGTTGGCGCGGGCTGCAGGCGTTGCCGCAAGAGCGGGTGGCCAATCTGGCCGATTTGCAGCAACGTCTGGCCACGCTGGTGCAAGCAGGCGGTGAGGGCTTGGTGCTGCACGAAGCAGCGGCCGGCTATCAAACTG
>CANFYD010000057.1 GCA_947450745.1 Burkholderiales bacterium | reverse complement strand
TTGGCCGGCATACATGCGCAAGGCATCGTCAAAGGTATGGGCGCGGAAGATGGTCCAGGCCAGCATCACGAACAGCAGCGTCAGCAGGCGCGACAACAGCGACGGCGGTGCGATCCAGCCTGCGTTCGTCCAGGCCCGGGCCAGGCAGAGCGCCAAGCCATGAGCCGTGCCCCAGAGCAGGAAGTTCCAGCTGTCACCGCCATGCCACAGGCCGGCAATGGCCATCGTCAGCAGCAAGTTGAGGTAGATGCGCGGCGGGCTGACCCGGTTGCCGCCGAAGGGAATGTAGAGGTAGTCGCGGATCCAACTCGACAGCGACAAATGCCAGCGCCGCCAGAAGTCCTGGATGCTGGTGGCCAAGTAGGGCTGGCGGAAGTTTTCCGGGAAGCGGAACCCCAGCATCATCCCCAAGCCGATGGCCATGCCGCTGTAGCCGGCAAAGTCAAAGAACAGTTGCAAGGTGTAGGCGATGCAGCCGGCCCAGCTGTCGGCCAAGGTAGGTTGCGGCAGGCTGAACGCCAAGTTGGCAACCGGAGCCAGCGTGTCGGCAATCAGCACCTTCATGCTCATGCCGATCATGAAGCGGCGTGCGCCCAGCGCGAATTGAGGCCAGTCGAACGGGCGCGACAGCAGCTCGCGCTTGACCCATTCGTAGCGAATGATGGGACCGGCGATCAGGTGGACGAACATCGACTGATAAGCCCCGAAGCTGGTGAAGCTGGGGTCGGCCACAACGGTTCGCCGGTACACGTCGACCAAATAGGAGATCGACTGCAAAACGATGAAGGACAGGCCGATCGGCAAGACGATGCGCTGCCAGTCCGCCGCCATTGCCCCTTGCCCGAGTACATCGGTCAAGGTCTCGACGACGATATTGGCGTACTTGAACCAGCACAACAGCCCGAGGTTCAGGCAGATGAAGAAGGCCAGCGCCAAGCCCCTTCCGCGGCCCTCGGTGCCGCGCGCAATCACCAAGCCGCCGACCCAGCCCAGCCCGGCCAAGCCGATGAACATCAACAAGAAGGTCGGGCTCCACCAGCCGTAAAAGAACCAGCTGCCGAACAACAGAAAAGCATTGCGCCATTTCGGGCCGACCAGCGCATACAGCAGCAGGAACAGCGGCAGAAACAGCGACAAGAATTCGAGGGATGCGAAGACCATGATGAGGAGTTCCAGTGACGCGGTGCGGTCCGGGTGCGTGAGCGGTCAGCGCGCCAGGTTGTCCGAGGTGATGAACAAGCGCGAATTGACGCCCGAGGGGACAACGAAAACGCTGTAGCGCTGACCGGCTTGCAAGGCACCGAGTGCCAAGGTGGCTGGTGCGAGCACGCCCTTGCAGACCAGTTGCACCGAAATGCTCACCGGGTTCAGGGCGCGGCGTTGCAGCGAGCCGCTGGCCACCGACTCGAACAGAGCGGCGCTGCGGCCCATCACCTTGAGGCCGGCCGGGCCGCATTGGGGGTCGATGTTGTAGAGCGCCAGCGAGACCTTCAGCGCATTGAAGTCATCCGGTTGCTCGCGCAGGATGATTTGCTTGATCGCTCCGGTGCCAGGCAGTGCCACCACGCTGGCAAATTCACCCGGCTTGACGGTCAGGCCAATGTCACCTTGCTGGCTGCCTGCGTGGAATCGACCTTTGACACGGGCGTTGGCATCGACGGTGTAGAACGGGCTGGCTGGTTGGCCGGGTTCGAGCTTGGTGCGCGTCACCGAGCCTGCCGAGCTGACTTCCAGCAACCCGGCTTGGGCATTGATGAAGCGCACGAAGGCGGCGTCCTGACTGGGGCCGGTCTCGTAAAGCGGAATGTCCGCCGCGTGAGCCAGCGAGCCCAGGCAGGACAGGGCGGCCAGCAGCAGTGGCGGGCACAGACGAGGAAACAGACTTGGGAACAGACGCGGCGCGTTTTTCAGCGTGTGGGTACTCATGGCTTTTTCAGGCTTTTGATGGCGGGCAAGTCAGAGATGGCCAAACTGATGGCCTCGCTCCAGGCTTTGTAGCCGGCCAAACTGAAATGCTGGCCGTCCAGCGTCGTCCACTGGCCCGGTTTCGAGAACTTCAGCGAATCGATGTAGATGCAGGGCGCCACATTGCTGGCCAGAAAGCCGGAAATCAACTCGACCCGTGGGTCGTTTTTCTGATACTTGCCACCCGGCTGTCCCCAGGGTGGTCCGACCCAGACGCAGGTCGTCTTGGTGGCCGCAACCTCCTTGGCCAGGCTGGTCACTCCTTGCCAAGCCCAAGCCCGCGGGAAGGCGGGCTTGTCATAGGACGCCATCGTGTCGCCGATGATGATGACGACGACATCTGGCTTGTCGGTGGCGATCAATTGCTTGATCGGCGTGGTGACGGCGTCACGGCCTTTGATGACGGCCGTGGCACCGGTGCTGCTGCTGCGATCGCCTCCGCAAGGCACGCTGATGGATTTGAGCCAGTCACCGGCGCTGGCACCACAAGCGCCAATTGCATGCACCTTGGCACCCTGAGCGCTCAGGTTTTCATACAGCGGGTTGATCAGGTAGTTGGCTTGAGACAAGTGGCTCTCGCCAATCACGAGCATGGCCAGTCCGGCAAGGGTTGAAGCGGGCATGAGATGAATTCCGAAGTTGTTATCGACAGTGAAAACTGAAAGAGGGCGGCGTGCTACCGCTGAGCTCGTCTTGCGCGCTTACGGTTTTCCAGGCAGCGGTGACTCGTTGATGGCTTTTGCGATGGCCATGCCCCAAGCCTGATACCCGGCCGGGTACAGGTGCTGTCCGTCAACGGTCGGCCAGGTGCCGGGCTGGCTGAACTTGAGCGAGTCGATGTAGATGCAGGGTGCGACGTTCGTTGCCAGGAAGTTCGAAATCTGCTGCACCCGGGCTTGAGTCTTGCCATATTGGCCGCCTTCACCCCAGGGTGGGCCGACCCAGATACAGGTTGCTCCAGTGCTGGCGATTTCCTTGCTCAGGCTGGTCGTCTGTTGCCAAGCCCATGCCCTCGCAAATTCCTTTTTGTAGTTGGCCATGGTGTCGCCAGCGACAACGATGACGAATTTGGCCTTGTCTGCGGCAATCAGCGTCTTGATCGGCTGAGTGCTGGCCGCTTGAACGAAGAGCGTTACGGGACCCTTGCCGACCCTCTCCGCACCGCAAACCATCTTGGCCGAGATCAACCAGTCCCCGGCAGACGCGCCACAGGCCGAAAAAGAATGGACGAGTGCTCCCTGACGCGTCAACTCTTCATGAAGTGACTTGATCAGGTAGTCAGGCTTGGACAGGTGGCTATCGCCGACGATCAGAATCGAGGCACCGACGAGTAAGGTGGAAAGTAGAGGCATTGGAATCAACCTGTCAGAAAAGGGGTGCGGTCACTGACCGTAAGGTGCGGCGGCCGGGCTGAACAACAGCGGTTGTGACTGGCTGCTGGGGTGAAAGCTGTAGCGCAGATTCAAACCCGCACCCCATTGACGGAAGCTGCCACTGGCGCTGTTGTCGCTCTCCAGATTGGCATCCAGCAGCCATTGCGGTGCCAATTGGAACTGCGCACTGGCGGCCAATTTGTAGGCCACGCCCGAGCTGCTTTGCGAGCTGGCACCGGTGAGTGCCGTGCTCGCAATGTCTTGGCTGAATTGCTGGTAGCCGAGGGCACCTTGCAACAGAAAGTTGACCGAGCCGGCCCGTTGTGACCAGTTCAGCGGCACCGTCAGCGAGTTGTAGCGTTGCGGGCTGAAGTAACCGCCTTGGCCGTAGCTGAAGTCGCCCAGGTTTTTCTGGTAGGCCAGCGAGCTGAAGTTCAAGCCGGTGCTGATCTGGCTGTTCGCCTTGCTCAGCAAATTGACGTAGGCGCCCAAGCCCAGCTCACTGCGTCCGTTCGAGGCCACACTGTGGCCGCTCAAGTTGTGCCAGGCAGCCGTGCCGATCACGCCATAACCGTTCATATCCTGGGTCAGATCCAAGCGTGCACCGGTGGCCATCACGCCTCCCCAGGTCCGACCCGTGGCGGCATCGCGTGCCCCGGCAAAGGACAGCAGGCTGTCGGTGACCGGTCGGCGTGACAGATTGACGCGGTAGGTCAGCGAGCCATCGTCCTTCAACGCGCCGTTCACCTTGAGGCCGGCCGTGACGTCCTTGAAGATAAAACCGGCCGGTGTCATTCCCGCATCGACCGTCAGTCCATCACGGCTGTAGGACACCGAGCCGCCGACACCCTTGGCGGTCTGGGTGCCAGGCACATCCGCTGTCGTGCTACCCGCCGCCGGCGTGGCGGCGGTGCCGGCGTTCAAGGTCACCGAGGTCACTTGGATGCCGACTTTTCCGTCGCCGACCGGAAAGCGCAATTCAACCGGCACGGTGGTCTGCTGCAATTTGCTGCTGCCGGCAGCTCCGTTGCGTTGGCGGCTGTAGGCTGCCGCTTGCAATTCCGGGCTGCGAGACTGCCGGATTTCATCCAACTCCTTGTACATATTGGGCCCTGGGGCGGGCGCTGCAGCCAACAGGTCATCGGCCCGCTTGGCCGCTGTCACGTTCGCTGCCGTGGCGATTGCAGCGGCTGGCGATTCCACATCGCGCTTCGGTGCAGCAGTACCAGCCACCTGCACTAGCCCCGCCTTGCCTTGAGCCAATTCCTGGCGCCAATAGTCGAGTGGGCGGGTCGGCGTCGATTGCAGCGAAGCGGTTTGCAAGCCCCCGGTGGCTTGCCGGTCATTCAGCAGCTCTGCCGGGTTGGCTTCGACGCTGTTTGCCGCAGCCAAAATCGCCTCGTGACCGGGTGCCGGTGCGTTCTGCAAGGCAATGGCACGCTCGAACAAGGTCGCCGCCTGGGCCGATTTGCCCTGCACCCGATACAAACGGGCCGCCGTGGCCAGCACTTCGGCGTCGTCCGGTGCCAAGACCAAGGCTGCTTTCAGCGCAGCGTTGGCCAGTTCCACATCCTTGAATTGGGTGGCGAGTTGGGCTGTGCTGAGCTGAATTTCGACGTTGTCCGGGTGTTTGATGGCCAGTTGACGAGCCAATTCCAGCGCGCGACCTTTGTCGCCTGCTGCCGCTGTCATACGCACCAGTACTGCGTTGACCAACGGATCTTCCGGCCGCTGTGCCAGCATCGGTGCCAGCAAGGTCCGGCCTTCAGCCAGCTCGCCGCGCTCGCGCAACAGGTCCACTTGCCGCAGCGTGTGGAAGAACACCAGGTCGTTCAGACGCTTGCGCTCTGGCGCGGTCAGGGTCTTGTTGGCCAAGTCTTGCAAGACACCGCGGCACTCGACATCTTGTTGCGTTTTCAGCAGCAGGCCGGCGTACAGCAGCGAATCGGCAGCGGCCGGCTGGTTGCTGCGGGTCATCAACTGGCGCAGCAAACTCAGGCCGCGGTTGGGCGCACCCGCGTCGACGAAGGCTTCGGCCAGCACGCCGAGCAAGTCGCGGTTGCCGCTGGTCAGCGGTTCGGCTTGCTCGAGCAGTGCCTGGGCCTCGGCCTTGCGGCCTTGGCGTGCCAAGCTGACGGCCAGCGCTGCTTGGTGCTGCAACCAGCTGCGCTTTTGCAGCAAGGCCATGTCGGCCGTCCGGTCGGCGGGAGCGACTTGATCCAACCGGGCCAGCGCCGTGCGCCATTGGCCACGGTTGGCCGCAAAGCTGGCGCTGGCGAACAGCGCTACCGGGTTATTCGGCTGGCTGGCCAGCAGCCCGTCGATCAGGCCCCGGGCTTCGCTATTGCGGCCTTGCTGCGTGTACAGCTGGGCCAATTCCCAGCGAATCCAGGGATTATCCCGATCCTGTGCCATCGCCTTTTCAAGCGTTGCCTGTGCCAGTGCCACATCGCCCCGACGCAGGGCTGCCTTGGCCACACCGCCGGCCAAGGTGGCCCGCAAGCGACTCATCTCCGCCGCGCCGCCGACCTGCTCGGGTGTCAAGCGGTCAATCAATTGGCGCGCTTCATCAACTTTGCTCCCAGCCGCGAGCAGGTTGGCCAGGCCCCGCAAGGCGTCCACCTCGCCGCTATTTTTGGCCAAGACTTGGCGGTAGGTTTTTTCAGCCGTGTCGACTTCGCCGGTTTCGAATTGCAAGGCGGCCAGTGCCAGCACCGCACCGTTTTGCTTAGCGTCCAGCTTGATCGCTTGTTGCAGCAGGCTGCGTGCTTGCAGGCTGTCGCCTTCGCGCTGCGCTGAAGTGCCTTGCTCAACCAGCACTTGGTAGCGCGCTGTCAACAGCGCCTTGCTCCAGTTGCTGCCGTTCTTTTGCTGCGAAGCCTGGGTCAGCAGAGTCAGCGACTCTTCCCAGCGGTTCTGCTGCATGCGCACCAGGCCGAGTCCGCCGAGCGCGTCCGGATCCTTGGCGCTGACCTTGAGGCGGCTCTGGAACTGGCTTTCGGCTTGCAGCAGCTCGCCTTGGCTGAGTGCTTTCAAACCGGCCGCAATCATTGGGTTGGCCTGTCCGGGCTCATTGGCTTTGGCCATGCTCTGCAGCTTCTTGACTGCCGCCGCGCGCATCTCTCGCACCTCGGCGTCGTCGGGGTGCAGCTTCAGGTAGGCATCGAAGAGGCCAAGCATTTCCGGCTTGATGCTGGGCCAGCTGAGCGCCATCTTCCAGCTCTCGATCGCAAAGCCGCTGACCAATGGCACCAGGGAAACTCGCGCCAGCCGCTCGATGCCTTCGGTTCGCGTATCCCAGCGGGGCTCTTCACCGCGTGCAAGCAAGAAGGCAAGGTGCAGTTCGATCTGCGGGTCGTTGGGCGCGGCTCGCGCCAGCCGTTCAAGTCCGGCGCGCGCGGTTTTCCATCCCGTGGGCAGTTTGCTCACGGTGCGGTAGTACTCAAGGCCGATATCGCCTACCGGTTCGCTATTGCCAAGAGCTTGCTGGTACTGCTCGACCGATTTCTCGATATCGCCCGATTCGTGCAGCAGGCGAGCTTTGTCCAAGATCTTGGGGGCGTCCCCTGCACTCAGGGTGATGTCCTGGGCCAACTGGATCGCCCAGCGACCGTTGCCGTCCAGGGAGCGCAAGCGGTTCAGCAATTCGGCGGCACCGGCAGCGCGTTTTTGGCCGATTTCAACCTGCGCCAAGCCATACAGGGCCCGCGGTTCGTCCGGCTGCAAGCGCAACAGCTTTTTCCAGGCTTCGGCAGCACGGTCATTGTTTCCCTGGGCTTGCCAGTAGATTCCCTGTTCCAGCAGCGCCTTGCCTGCGGGGGTTTGCGCCCAGCCGGCTTGGCAGCTCAAACCTAGAAGCAGGCCGAGAGCTAGTTGGTGTTTGCTTGAATACATGATTTTTGCCATTTGAGTTGCACCTGCCCATTGCTCATGAATCGGTAGCGGTTTTCAATCCAGCCGAGCCCGAACAGGCTCAACACATGGTCGTAATAGCTGGGCGTTGCCTTGGCCAAACGTTCTGGCAGCAGCGAAGCGGCCTGCATGGAACGTGCACGTCCGGCCTGCTGTGCCTCTATCTCTGGCACCGCCGTCAAATGCAGATAAGGCAAGAGAGCCGCCGAGAATCCATAGGGGCTGCTGTTTGTCTCTATGCCGGTCTGTACGTTGATCTTTTCGGGCGGCACGCTGTCCAGTGATGTCCGTTTGGACATGCCGGGCAGCGCCTTCAACAAAGCGTCTGCCAGAGGATCGTCTTTGGCCGTCATGCCCGCCCAGAGGTAGACGCGGATGGCGTCGTAACTGCCGGTCGGGCCGTTGACCGGATCAACGCCGAAGCTCGGCTTGCGGCCGGCCGGGGCGCGGTAGGTCAGCCAGTCAGGGGCGAAGCCCTTGGGTGCCGATGCCTTGATCATCTTGACCGTGTTGGCCGCAATCTCGTTCCAAGGGCCGTCCGGTGACTCCAGCGCGAAGCGTCGCAACAGCGGCAGAGGCAAATAGCTTGGGTTGAGGCGCCAACTGCCGTCGGCTTGGACGAAACCATAGGGGCCAGGCAGCAACATGGCACCCAAGCCCGGCAGCTTGACCACTTCCTGCTTCACGACACTGGCCAGCAGCGTCCGTCCATCGGCGCTCAGCTCAGGCCGCTGCCAGAGTCGCCCGGCTTCGAGCAGTGCGTAGGCAAACCACAAATCTGCGTCTGAAGCTGAGTTGGCATCCAGCACGCCCCAACTGTTGTCCGGCGCACGGCCCCAATGCCAGGCTGGCAATTTGTTCTCCAGATCGCCAGCGGCTAGGTTTTGCAAGCTCCAATGCCAGAGTCGGTCAAAAGTGGCTTGATCATTAGCCACCAGCGCGAAGAACATCGCGTAAGACTGCGCCTCCGAGTAACTGTCTCGCGACGCTGTAATAGCCGACAAGACCCGCGCGTCAGCCGCGATGAAATGGCTGTTGAAGTCCTGCCACAGCGGCCATTGGCTCGCCTCGCAATCCGCGGCCTGAGCCTGAGCCTGAGCTTGGGCAGTGCTGCCCAGTCCGACCAAGCCCAGCAGGCTGCTAAGCAAGGCTGCGCTCAACGCTGCCCTGGCACTGACCTGGCGCAGGAGGCCCATTCGACCAGCCCCGGCACCGACTGCTGCAATTGTCAGACAGGCGCTCATGAACCCGTTCGTTTGTTGGATTGCGCGCGCAGCACCGTCAGGATGACCTTGGCCAGCAGCGCAGCCGCCATCGCACTGAACAGCAGAAACAAGGTCAGGTTTTCGGACATGAACATCCGAGCTTTGGTGAAACGGTCAAGATCGCTGACGTGGTAAGTCTGGGCGCTGTTTATGGTGTCGATTTTCTGGCCGCGCACCAGGGTCATGCCCCCGCTGATTTTTGGCGCTACGCCGTCCTCGCCCAGCATCATCTCCACACCTGCCGGCAAAGTGCTCGGCTCAGCGGCCCAGAACATCACCACACTGCGGTTGTTGCGCAGTGGTGACTCGAAGCCGGCGGCGTAGGCGCTCATGCCGCTGCTGCTGAAGGCAGGCGTTGCGGCGGCGGCGGGCCGGATCATGTCGGGCAAGGCGCTGGCCACCCAACCCAGCAGTTTGTTGAACTGATCCATCAGCCCAGGGCTGCGGTTCGCGTCCAACTCCACCGGCATTGCGTTCGCCCAGTTCTTCGGCAGTGCTTGGTTGGTGCCCGATGCGATGACCAGCAGATCCTTGTCCGCCACGTCCGAAAGCTCGGTACCGCGGGCCACGGTGATGGCAATGCCTGGGTAGCCGGTCGCCTCGCCCAGTCGACCCAGCAAGTTCAGGTAGGTCGACAACTCCTGCTCATGTGGCGCTTCGGGCAGGACAACCGCTGTTTGCGACAGATCAGCAAAGCGTGTGAACGGGAAGCCACTGCTGCCGAAGGTGGCCAGGTTGGGCATGCCGATGTGGTGGGAGTAGGCCGAGATGTCCAGCGTGGACTCCGGATCAATTGCGCCGCGCACATTGTCGACAATGATGTCGCGGCACTCGCCTTCCTTGATGTAGTCATACATATAGCGCAACTGCAGCACCGACTTCGACCTCAAGTCGGACACCGGAATGCGCGCTTGCGCTTGCATGGCCAGCGTTTCATCGGCCTGCAGCTTGGCCAGCAGCGGGGCGCCGTTCAGGCGCTCCATCGGCAACAGCAAGGTCGATTTCAAGAAGTTGTCATTCACGCTGATGGTCAGCGATGAATTGGTGGAGGTCGGCTGCGGTGTGTAGCGGTACTTCAGGTCCAGCGGCACGCCCCTGTCCTTGGTGCTGAACAAATCGGGCGGCAGACGCAAATTGACCGCAATGTCGCCCGGGTTGTAGCCGGTGACATTGAGCGAGGCGGGATCGATCAACTCGCCGAGCTTGACCGGCCGGTCCGAGCGCAACCAGCGCGGTGCGTCATAAGCACGCCGCGGTGCTGCTGCCGCGATTTGGGTGATCACCATGCTCTGGCCCGACAGTGTCTTGGTGGCCGTGGCCACCGCTGCAGCGACCAGTTTCAAGTCTTGACCGTTGCGACCCTGCACCAGCAGCAGTTTGCCGTTCGGGTCATTCGGGTTGATCACGATGGCCAAGGTCGGGCCGCTGGGGTTGGCCATTGTCAGGCCGGCAATGCTCGAAGAGCCGCTGACCAACACGATGGCATTGCCCTTGGCTGGAATCACATTGACCGTGGTCGGGAAGTTCAAGACCCGACCGGTCGCGCTCATGCCGAACCAAGAGGCCAAGGTGCCGGCGGCTTCCAGCGTGTTGTTGTCGGGCTTGCCTGAGAAGACCACCGGCAAGCTCAAGTTGCGGCCGTCCCGCGCGTCAAAGAACGGCTCGGGCAACAAGGCCAAGTCGTTGGCGTGCGGGGCGGCGTCGGTGCTCAACTCCAGCACGCTCTTGTTACTGATCGTGGCCCACAGGCTCGTGTGCTGGGGATCTTCGCAGGTGGTCGCGTAGTGGCCGACCAATTGCAAGGTCAGCTTGTTGTACTCAGTGATCAGGTGCGGCGGCAGGTTGATCACTTGGGTTACCGGGCTGCCGGCGGTCTCTTTGGGCAGGGCCAAGCTGGCGGCGACTTCCCCGTTGATCAGCACATTGATCTTGGACAGTTCGCTGAGCAACTCGGGCGAGTAGCTGTAGCTGAGCTTGAGCGAGGCCTTGGTGATCACTTCGTCGGCGCGCACGCTGAACGGCAGCGTGAAGCGCCCATCGGTGCCGCGCAGGTCGAACGGCAGGCTGCGTCCCAGCTGTTTGAAGGTCAGGCGGTAATTGCTGTCGGCCGTGCTTTCCTGGCTGGCCACGCCCACTGTTGCAGCGGCTGCCGCTGCCGGTGTCGGCTCGGGAGCTGGTTTCTTGGCCGGTTGAGCACCCAGATTGGTGCTCAAGCACAGCATCGCGCCAGCCACCAAGGGCAGCAGTTTGAAGCGCAAGGCTTGCGCTCGGCGACGCGTTCTAGTGTTTGAATTCATGTGAGCTTTCATGCATTTTTTGGAGGTGCAGGACGCAGCACGGACGGCTTGGCACCCCTGCCGGTCACCTTGCGCAGCGCCATTCCGAACAGATTGCCCAGGCCGTGGTTGATCACCTCGCCCAGCGAGGCCAGCGGCGCGTCAGGTTTGGCGGTGCACCAGGCTCGCACCCAGGCGTCCGCTTCCGAGAAGGTCACTTGCACCAGGTCGCGTTGTTGTTCGATGGTCAATTCGTCGAACAGCACGCCGATCGAGTTGGCAGTTCCGACTACCGCGCCTGGCAATACGATCTCCATCCGTTCGCGTGTCAAGACGATCTGAACCTTTTCACCTGCTGTCAAACGGGCATCAGCGGGCAGTTGCAGGCCGACACCGGTGCTGGAGAAATCGCGTGTCTGGCAAGCCAGCGTGCGTCCGTTGGCAAAGATGAGGGTTGCTGGAATGTTGGCGGTGACGCGGGGCGTCGAGCGCAATTGCCGGGCCTCGTTGGCCACATAGACCGTGGCGCTGGCGATGATGACGTTGTAGGCACCCCAGACCAGGTTGACCGCGACCGTGGAGGCTTCGCCGTTACCCGTGGCCAGGTGCCAGATACCGAAGCACAAGCCGACGACGTTGATGCTCAGCAACACCACATAGGGCGCGGCCATGCGCCAGTCGAAATAGCCCTTGGCAATCACGCCGCCCTTGGCGGTGACGTTGAAGCTGCCGAGCTTGGGGTTGATCAGGGCCAGCAACACCGGCCAAGCGATATACCAGGCCAGCACGGTTTCATAGACTTCGTTCCAGAACGAGTGGCGGAACTTGCCCTGCAGCCGCGAGTTGGCCGTGATGCTCAGCAAAATGTGCGGCAAGGCGTAGGCCAGCACCATGCCACCCGGGGCTTGGAACATCTGTGCACCGAACAGCAGGTAGGCCAGCGGGGCGGTCATGAAGACCAAGCGCGGCAGACCGTAGAAGAAATGCAGCATCGCGTTGACGTAGCACAGGCGCTGACCCAGATTCAGGCCCCGACCCAGCAGCGGGTTGTCGATGCGGAAGATCTGCGACATCCCGCGTGCCCAGCGAATGCGCTGGCCGATGTGAGCCGACAGGCTTTCGGTGGCGAGCCCGGCCGCTTGCGGAATGCCGAGATAGGCCATGTTGTAGCCCTTGCGGCTCATCTTGACCGAGGTGTGGGCGTCGTCTGTCACGGATTCAACCGCTACGCCGCCCATCTCCATCACTGGAGCCCGGCGCAACACCGCGCAAGAGCCGCAAAAGA
>CANFYD010000056.1 GCA_947450745.1 Burkholderiales bacterium | reverse complement strand
TCGCGCTTTCAGTATTCAACCTCTGCTGGTGGGCGGAAACCCCTTCGACACCACCAGTATTTACAGCCTGATCCATTATTTGGAACGCGAGTGGGGCATCTGGTTTCCGAAGGGAGGCATGTCGATGTTGATCAAGGAGCTTGTCAAACTAGGGCTTCGCCACGGCGTGAGCTTTCGCTGGAATACCCGCGCTGCATCGATAGAAACCGACAACGGTCAGGCCACCGGAGTTTTATTAAGCGACGGTGAATTCATCCCGGCCACGACCGTTGTTGCCAATGCCGACCCCGGCCATGTCCTGTCGAAACTATTGCAAGGTTCGCAGCAAAAGCCTGACGCCATCGCCAAGAAAAAGTACTCGATGGGCTTGTTCGTCTGGTATTTCAGCACCCGAAAAACCTATCCTGAGGTCGCCCACCACACGATTTTGTTCGGTCAAACTTACCGTGAAGTGCTGGGCAAGATATTCAATACACATGAGCTGCCGGACGACTTGAGCATTTACCTGCATCGCCCCACCGCTACCGATCCCGGCTACGCGCCGGCCGGCCACGACAGCTTTTATGCCTTGGTGCCGGTGCCTAATCTGCAAGCCGCCATCGACTGGGCCAAGGCCGAGGCACCGTTCAAGGCGCTGCTGCAAAGCGAGCTGGAAAAGCGCTTGCTGCCGGGGCTGAGCGCGGCATTGGTGGACGAGTTTTTTGTCACGCCAAAATACTTTGAAACCGAATTGCTGGCACCGCAGGGCTCGGGCTTTTCGATCCAACCGACGCTGATGCAATCGGCGGCTTTCCGTTTCCCGAATCGCTCGCCAGACCTGAGCAATCTCTATTTCGTCGGTGCTGGCACTCATCCGGGCGCGGGCGTGCCGGGCGTGGTGACCTCGGCCAAGGTGCTGGAGCGCCTGATGTACGGGAGCATCCAATGAGTGCCGTGCTCACCCCACTGTCGGCCAGCCCGGATGAGCTGGCCCGGCGTGCCCAGGCTGTCATGGACAGGCATGCCCGCACTTTTGCCTCGGCGGCCTTGTTTTTCAGCCCTGCGATGCGAGCCGACGCGGCCATGCTTTATGCCTTTGCCCGTGCCGCCGACGACCTTTGTGATGAAGAAAGCTTGGGGCCACTGGACGAGCGCTTGGCGACCTTGGAGGCGCTGGGTCGCTGCGCTGCACGGGCTCAAGAAGGTTTTCAAGAGGATTTAGCCGACAGTGGCGACGCGATGGCCGCAGCGACCGGCCAAGTGCTGCGCCGCCACGGCGTTCATCCCCACGTGTTGCATCATTTTTTGTCGGCCTTGCGTGATGACGCGCGGCCGCGCCGGGTCAAAACCACCGACGAGTTGCTGCAATTCGCCTTTGGGGTCGCTGGCACGGTGGGGCAGATGATGCTGCCCATGTTGGGCGCACCGGCTGAGGCCGAGCGCTATGCGATCGCGCTGGGCATGGCGATGCAGCTGACCAATGTGGCCCGCGACGTGCAAGAAGACGCGCTGCGTGGCCGCTGCTACTTGCCGACCGAATGGGATGCGGACTGGCAGCAAGACGACGGCTTGGATGGCAGCGAGCAGCGCGCGCGCGCCTTCACCATGGTGCAGCGCCTGCTCGCTGTGGCCGATGATTTCTACGCCTTCGCCGCACCGGGTTTGGCGGCGATTCCGACGCGCAACCGCCGCGCCGTGCGCATCGCCGCTGCGCTCTACCAGGCCATCGGCCACAAGATTCTCAAAATCGGCCCGGCGCAGTATTGGCAGGGGCGCGTCTGTCTGAGCCGCATGGAGCGCGGCAGCCTGATATTGCGGACGGTCTTGCGCCCCGAGATGGGTCAGCCTAATGCCTGTCTGGCCGGCAAGGCCGAGAGCGGCAACCGGCCAGACCGCACAACGGCCCGCGACTTTTTGCTGCGGCTGCCTTGCGGGCGCTTGTCGGGACTGCGGGCACCGGCGTGAACCCGGCGGCGTGGGATGTGGTGATCGTCGGCGGCGGTTTGGCCGGCTTGTCGCTGGCGGTCGAGTTGGCACAGCCGGAGCATGCGCATCTGCGGGTGTTGGTGCTTGAAAAGCGCACGCACTACCAGCGCGACCGCACCTGGAGCTACTGGAGCGCACAGCCACACCGCTACACCGCGCTGGAACGACGGCGCTGGCAGCGCTGGGCGGTCAGCTTTGACGGTCAACGGCGAGTGCAAACCACCGACGTCAACGACAGCGACGCCCACCACGGCAGCTATTGCACGCTCGACGCCGACGCTTTTTACGCCTTTGCCGTGGCACAAATCGCCGCAGCTCCCCACATCCACTTGCGCATGGCTTGCCCGGTGCGCACAGTCGTCCCGGCCTTGCTGCCGGTGGTACGGCTGGAAGACGGCCGGCAAGAGGCTGCGTGCTGGGTGATGGATGCCCGCCCAGCCGCGATGCCGACCCCATCGGCAGCGGGCACGGCGGGCAGCGCAGGCCTGAGTCAGCACTTCGCCGGCTGGGAAGTTCACACGGCCACCGATTGTTTCGATGCCGGCGTGGTCGAGCTGATGGACTTTCAAGCCGCGTCAGCCGGGCTGCGCTTCTTTTATGTTTTGCCCTACAGCCGACGCTCTGCGCTGGTGGAGTCCACCTGGATTTCCGGGCCGACCGTGCAGCCGGACTATGCCGCCGAGCTGCGCGGCTACCTGAGGCAGCGCTATGGTTTGCAAGCCTACGACTGCGTTTACCGCGAGCAAGGCCGCTTGCCGCTGCAGCACACGCCGTCAGCCAGCGCCAACCCGCGCATCGTCAAGCTGGGCCAAGCGGCCGGCACCTTGCGGGCGTCCACCGGCTTTGCCTTTCTGGAGACCATTGCCGACGCCCAGCGCATTGCCGGGTGCCTGCGCCACACGCCGCCAAACCAAGCGAGCATTCCCGCCTTTCGGCGTCAGCGCCTGGATGCTTGGATGGACAGCGTGCTGTTGGCTGCGATGGAGGCGCAATGGACGCAGGCACCGCACTTCTTCATGGCGCTGTTCGGCGGCACGCAGGCAAGCACGCTGCTGCCCTTCCTGGCCGGGCACGCCACGCTGGCTCAGCGCCTGAGCATCGCCCTGCCCTTGCCCAAGCGCGCCTTTTTGCGCGCCGCTTGGCAGGTGCTCAGGAGTTGATGCGATGGCCTGGCTGAAAGTCTTGCCCCAACGCAATGCAATGCTAGGTGACCTGCGGCGGGGGTCCTTCAGCCTCACTGCCTGCGTGTTCGCTGCGCTGTGGCTGCTGGCAGCTTGGGGTGAACAGCGCTGGCCCGCAGCCGGGCTGTGGGTGATGCTGGGACTGAGCCTGAGCACCGGCCTGCTGCACGGCGCGCTGGACGCGCTGCTGCTGTTGCAGAGTTTTGCCAGCCGCACCCGGGCGCTGGGCATGGCCGGGCTCTATTTGGCGGCGGTGCTGGTGGCTGGTGCGCTGCTCAGCCGCAGCCCGACGCTGGCCCTGTTTGCCTTGATCGCCATGTCGGCCTGGCACTTCGGCGAACCGTTCGGGCGCTGGGTGGGACCGAGGCAGACGCAAACTCCAGCACTGGCCTGGCTGACCCGCGTGGTGCTGGGTGCCGCGCCGGTGCTGGTGCTGCCGTGGACGCAAACCGACATCGCCACATCCACCCTGCTGCCCTGGTTGCCGGCCGAAGCACTGCAAGCGTGGCGCGGCCTGGGTGTTGTCTGGCTGAGCTTGTTTGCCGCTTGGGCCTGGGTCGGCGGCCTGCCGCGCTGGCGTGCTTACTGGCAAGCCTGGGCCGAGCTGTTGGCTGTTCTGCTGCTGAATCTGAGCCTGTCGCCGCTGCTGGCGTTTGCGCTTTACTTCGGCGCGTATCACGCACCGCTGCACATTTGGCGCGTTTGGTGCGCCGGGCGGGCCGGGCGGATCAGCAAGGCCGACAAGGCAAAACCTCTGCCTCGTACGAGCGCGGTTGTGGCCGCCCTTGCCGCAGTCAGCGCCGTGCTGCTGCTGACCGCTGGGCTCGGTGCCTTGCTGTGGCAACTGCCGGGTACTGAGCGTTTGCACACAGCGGTGGCCGGTGACCCGCTGCGCTGGCTGGTTGTGGCGCTGGCGGCGCTGACCCTGCCCCACCTGCTGCTGATCAGCCGGTGCAGCCGCTGGCTGTCAACATCTTCAAACAACGACGCCGTCGCCGCCGTGATCAATCCACCGGCAACGCCGTCTCATACTTGACCTCGCGCAGCACCACATTGCTGCGCACGCTGGCGACGCCGGGCATTTTGAAAATCTGCGATTGCAAGAACTGGTCATAGGCCTTCATATCGGCCACCACCACCTTGATGACGTAATCGGCCTCGCCGGTGATGGCTTGGCATTCAATGATTTCGCGGCTTGCCAGCACCAAGCGCTCGAACTGCTCGACCGCCCCCTCACTGTGCCGCACCAGCGACACATTGGCCATCACGCAGACATTGAGCCCGAGCTTTTCACGGTCTGCCAGCGCCACATGGCGGCGAATCACGCCGCTGGCCTCCAGCTCCTTGATGCGACGCCAGACCGGCGTGGCCGACAAGCCCACCAGCTCGGCCAGCTGCTGAATGCTCTGCCGGCCATCGACCTGCAACGCCTCAAGAATCTGCCGTGTCGTTCGATCGAAAATTTCTTTCGCCATTCAGCCATCCCTGAGTTTAATTTTCTAATTCAACACCGATTTTGTAGGCATTAAAGCGATAAAAACCGGCGGATATGAACAAAAATTGTCGCTTGCCGCCATTCGTCAGGAGACACCATGTCCAGCCCCGCACCCACTCACGCCGCCTTGCCAGCTACAAACTTGCGCGACTACAAACTGTCGGACAACCTGGCCGCCACCTCGGGCGCCGTGTTCCTGACCGGCACGCAAGCGCTGGTGCGGCTGCTGCTGGCGCAAAAAGCGCAAGACGAACGGGCCGGCCTGAACACCGCCGGTTTTGTGTCGGGCTACCGGGGCAGCCCACTGGGCATGGTGGACCAACAACTGTGGAAGGCGTCCAAGTTTCTGGCCGCCGCCAAGATCAACTTCCTGCCCGCCATCAATGAAGACCTCGCCGCCACCGCCTGCTTGGGCGTGCAGCGGGTGGCACTCGACCCCAAGCGCACGGCGGACGGCGTGTTTGCCCTGTGGTACGGCAAGGGCCCCGGCGTAGACCGCAGCGGCGATGCGCTCAAGCATGGCAATGTCTACGGCAGCTCTAGGCTCGGCGGCGTGCTGGTCGTCTGCGGTGACGACCATGGTTGCGTATCGAGCAGCACGCCGCACCAAAGCGACTTGGCGCTGCAGGCCTGGAGCATGCCGGTCGTCCACCCGGGCAATGTGGCCGAATATCTGGAGTTCGGGCTCTACGGCTGGGCGCTGTCGCGCTTCTCCGGCACCTGGGTCGGCTTCAAGGCGATCTCCGAGGTGGTGGAAAGCGGCATGACGGTCGATCTGGACGCCATTCCGCTGGACTTCGACTTGGCCGTCGAACATCAATCTCCCGTCGATTTGCACATCCGCGCCATCGACCTGCCGTCGCTGGAACTGGAGTCGCGCCTCGAACACAAGCTGAACGCAGTGCGGGCCTTTGCCAAGCTCAACAGCATCGACAAACACATCGTCACCAGCCCCCGCGCCACTTTGGGCATCGTCACCGTCGGCAAAGCGCATTACGACTTCATGGAAGTGCTGCGGCGGCTCGACCTGGATCCGAATGCGCTGGCCGCCGCCGGCGTGCGGGTCTACAAGGTGGGGCTGGTGTTCCCGCTGGAGCCGAGCCGCATGGCGGAGTTCGCGCGTGGCCTGAGCGACATGCTGGTGATCGAGGAAAAAGCGCCGGTCGTCGAGCGCCAGATCAAGGAGTTGCTCTACCACTTGCCCGACGCACAGCGCCCGCGCGTCATCGGCAAGACCGACGAACTGGGCTGCGCGGTGCTCAGCGCCTTGGGCGAGTTGCGGCCCTCGCGCATCATGGCCACGGTGGCCGATTGGCTGGCGCGGTTGAACCCGGCGCTGGACCGCCGCCACTTGGTGGTGGACTTCCTCACGCCCGAGCTGCTGGCCAACGCGGCCGATGGCGTGCGCCGTCAGCCCTACTTCTGCTCTGGCTGCCCGCACAACCGATCGACCCAGTTGCCCGACGGCTCCCGCGCGCTGGCCGGCATCGGCTGCCACTTCATGGCCAGCTGGATGGAGCGCGGCACCTCAGGGCTGATACAGATGGGTGCCGAAGGCGTGGACTGGGCGGCGCAGTCCCGCTTCAGCACCGAAAAGCATGTGTTTCAGAACCTCGGTGACGGCACTTACTACCACTCGGGCTATTTGGCGATCCGCCAGGCGATTGCCGCCAAGACGACCATCACCTACAAGATTCTCTACAACGACGCGGTCGCCATGACCGGTGGCCAACCGGTGGACGGCCAGACCAGCGTGCCGCAGATTGCCCGTCAGGTCGAGGCCGAAGGCGTGACGCGCTTGGTCATCGTGTCGGACGAGATCGGCAAATACGACGATCTGAAAAGCCAGTTCCCGCCACAAACCACTTTTCACGACCGCAGCGAACTGGACGACGTGCAGCGCCAGTTGCGCGAAGTCGAAGGCGTGACCGTGCTGATCTACGACCAGGTCTGCGCGGCCGAAAAGCGCCGCCGGCGCAAGAAGGGCGAGCTGGCCGAAGCGCCGAAGCGCATCTTCATCAACCAGGCGGTGTGCGAAGGCTGCGGCGATTGCGGCGTGGCCAGCAACTGTCTGAGCGTGGTGCCGGTAGAGACCGACTTGGGCCGCAAGCGCCAGGTCGAGCAGTCCAGCTGCAACAAGGATTTCTCCTGCGTGGACGGCTTTTGCCCCAGCTTTGTGTCGGTGCACGGAGCCGAGCTGAAAAAGCGCACCGGCGCAGGCTTCACGGCCGCTGATTTGGCGGCTGAAATCGCGGCCATCCACGCGCCCGCTGCCTGGGCCTGGAGCGGCCCTTTCGACTTATTGGTCACCGGCGTGGGCGGCACCGGCGTGGTCACCGTGGGCGCGCTGGTCAGCATGGCTGCGCACCTGGAAGGCAAGCAAGCGTCGGTGCTGGACTTCATGGGCTTTGCGCAAAAGGGCGGCGCGGTGCTGAGCTTTGTGCGCTTGGCCCCGACGCAAGACCTGCTCAACCAAGTGCGCATCGATACCCAGCAGGCCGACGTGCTGCTGGCCTGCGACATGGTGGTCGGGGCCTCGCCCGACGCGCTGGCCACCGTCAAGCCGGGCCGCACCGTCATCCTGGCCAACACGCATCAGTTGCCGACGGCGGCCTTTGTGCGCAACCCGGACGCCAACCTGCAAGCCGACTCGCTGTTGGCCAAGATGGCTTATGCGGTGGCGGACGAAGCGCTGCTTTCAACCATCGACGCGCAGGCGATTGCCCAAACGCTGATGGGCGACACCATGCCCAGCAACATCGTCATGCTGGGCGCGTGCTACCAGCGCGGCCTGATTCCACTCAGCGAGGCGGCGCTCTTACGCGCGATGGAATTGAACGGCGTGGCCGTGGCTGGCAACAAGACGGCCTTTGCGCTGGGGCGCCTGGCCATCGCCGCACCGGCCGCCCTGCAACGCCTCGGCGGTGAAACCTCAAAGCCGGTGCAATTGCTGCTCGGCCAAGACAAATTGGACGGTCCGGACGGCTTGATCGCCCGCCGCGTCAAGCACCTGACCGCCTACCAGAATGCGGCCTATGCCGAGCGCTATGCCAACTTGGTCCAGCGCGTGCGGGTGGCCGAGAGCCAGTTGGGCGAGCCCGGCCGACCGGAGCGGCTGAGCAAGGCGGTAGCTCGCTACTACGCCAAGCTGCTGGCCATCAAGGACGAATATGAAGTGGCCCGGCTCTACACCGACGGCACGTTCGAGGCCGCGATGAAGCAGCAGTTCGAAAACTGGCAGCGTTTGAGCTTTCATCTGGCCCCGCCGCTGCTCGCCAAGCCGGGTGCCGACGGCCGGGCGCGGAAGATCGAGCTGGGCTCTTGGACGTTTCAGGCGTTCAAGCTGCTGGCCAAATTGAAAGGCCTGCGTGGCAGCGCGGTGGACATCTTGGGCATGACGGCCGAACGGCGTTTGGAGCGCCAATTGATCGCGGATTACGAAGGCTTGGTGGGTGAGCTGCTGGCCGGCCTGTCCGCCGACAAGCTGGAACTGGCCATCAAGCTGGCCCGCCTGCCGGAGTCCATCCGCGGCTACGGCCACGTCAAGCTCGCCAACGTAGTGACCGTGCGGGCCCAGTGGCGTGATCTGCTCGACCGCTTCCACGGCCGCGCCGTCGCCCCCGCCGAGCCGCAACCGATCAAGCCGCCGCAGCGGATCAAGAGCGTCGCCGAGCTCTGAGCCCGGTCGAATGATTTATCCATGTAGGGCGGGTCGAGACCCGCGTCGTGCCGTGACCACCGCCGCCCTTGTTTCGACGCTTGTGTGGATACGGTGGCTGGCGCCGAACTGGTGCCCGTGGCGGGAAGCCCGCAGATCGCGACCCGCCCTCCGTTGAGCGGTCTATCCCTCGGCTCGTCAAGCTCAGAACGAACGGGCGCTCGCCGAAGCGCTCAAATCTGCTGGTAGAAGCCGCAGCCGATCAGGGTCTTGGCGTCGAGTCGGGCGATGAAGGAGGCTTTGGCTTGCACGGTGCCGGTTTGCTGGTTCTGGATTTCGTACTCGATCCAGCCGCTGCCCTTGGCGGCGGCTTCCCAGGCATCGCGCAGGAACTGCTCGGCGTCGATGCCTGGCACTTCGCGCACCGGTCGGCCCTCCATCTTGGCCGAAGCGCCGTGCAGGCGGTACACGCCCTGCTGGTCGATGACAAAGATGTAGAGGTCGCGGTCGACAAAGCCGATGTCTTTTGAGTGCAGCTCGGCGCTGGCGGCGGCCAAGCTGGACGACTTGATCAGCGCCAGCGCACGCTCCACCAAGGCTTGCGCTTCATCGGCACTGCCCTGGCGCAAACGAATCGAGGCTACCGCGCCGGACAGCATCTGCGCGCGTGCCACCAGGTCTTGCGACGCGCTGCTCGATTCATCCACCATCAGCGCGTTCTGGCGGGTGATCTCGTCGAGGTTGCCCACGCCTTGCGTCACTTCTTCCAGGTCGGCGCTTTGGCGGGCGCTGGCAGCGGCAATCGTGCGCAGGGCGTCGGACACGCTGCGCACGCCGACCACCAAACCGTCGAGCATCTGCCCGGCGTGCTGGATGCGCCGCATCGAGGCCGACACCTGCTCGCCGGACTGGCCAATCAGTTGGCGGATCTCGCCGGCCGCCGTGCTGCTGCGCTTGGCCAGCAAGCGCACTTCGGAGGCCACCACCGCAAAGCCGCGCCCGGATTCGCCCGCACGGGCCGCTTCCACCGCCGCATTCAGCGCCAGGATATTGGTTTGAAAGGCGATGCCGTCAATCACCGCAATGATTTCGGCGACGCGTTTGGAGCTGCTCTCCATTTGCGCCATACCCTGCACCGTGTCACGCATCTCTTGGCTGCCCGCCTCGGCCTCGCGGCGCAAGCCACCGGACAAGTTGTCCAGATCGGCTGCCGCCGCCGCATTGGCCGCCACCGCTTCGCTGAGGCTTTGCACCGTGGCCAGCGTCTGGCGCAAGCCGCTGGCCTGCTCTTCGGTGCGCTGCGACAGGGCCAAGCTGCTGTCCGCCACCTGCGTGCCCGACATGCCGACCCGTGCCGCGCTGCTGCGGATTTCAGCCACCATCGCCGACAAGCGCTCGTTCATCCGCTCGACCACGACACCGATCTGCGCCATCTCGTCGCGGCCTCGGATCAGGAAGCGGTGCGACAGATCGCCGTCCGCCACCGCGTCCATGCCCTTGCGCAGCGCCGCCAACGCGCCGCTGAAGCTGACATAAAAAGCCATCGCAAAATAGCTGACCAAGAGCAGGCCGGTGATGGCCAGGGCCAGGTCGACCCACATCGACTGGCGCGTCTGGTCGGCCCGCTCCTGCAAGCGATCGGACAAGCGAGTGTTGACCTCGGCAGCCAACAGGTTGACCGCTTTCAGCGCCGCGCTGCCGGCATCAAAGTATTCGGCCGGTGTACCGGACAGGGTTTCAGCGGCAAAGGTCTTGCGCGCAAGTAGAACGAACTGCTCGCCGGCCGAGCGCGCGGCCTCCCATTGCTGGGGCGGCTGCGCGCCGACACGCTGCAAAGCACCCACCAGCCAAGCGACATCATCGACGCCGCGCTGCACTGCATCGGCACGCGACAGCAAGGCCGAGCGCTCCACCGGCGTGGCCGTGCCGGTGGCCAGCAGAGCGGCTCCCTGACCGCGCATGATCGCCATCGGCTCGCCCCACAAGACGATGCGCTGCACGGCAATGTCCATCAGGTAATAGGTTTCTGCCACCGGGTCGAGCAAGAGACCGGACAGCTCGGCCACCGTCATTTGCACGCGCCAAGCCCGGTTGACCAGATCGACATGCAAGGCGAATGCCGCCGCCCGCTCGGCCGGGATGCGACCCGCCACCAGTTCCTGCACCGCGCTACGCAAGGCCGCCCACTCGGACGGGAGCACAAACAGCTTCGTCTGCGCGGCCAGCGCTTCCTGGTCGCGCAAGCCCTGCGCCAGCTTTTCACGGGTCAGCTCGCGCGCCGCCTCGGCGCTTTTGTCACCGGCCTGCACGCGCGCCGTCAGGCCACGGTGGTTTTGCAGGTTGGCAATCAGCAAGTTCAGCTCGGCCACCCAGCGCGCGCCCTCGGCTTCGGTCTCGACCGCCACCAAATTGGCCCGCTCGGCCTGATAGCTGCGCACGGTGATCACCAGCAAGGGCAGCACCAGCATCAAGCCCATCAGCGTCAGCTTGACCGGCAAGGTCAGCCTCCGCATCAAGTGAATGCCGGGCATCAGAAAAACATTGCGATTCATGGGCATGACGGCGTGGCCTTAAAACGGGTGGTATCTGACCCATACCGGCGCGCCTGCGCACCGAGGTGGGGCTCGATTATTCAACCGCCCGAGCCGCTCCAACCGTGAAAATGCCCGGACATTAAAGCTTTTATTAATTCATTAATCGCACAAAGTTGTGCGAATGCGTCGGTAGCCGCCCTAAACCCGACCGTTGAACGGGCCCGTGGACAGCCAGCGCTCGATCTGCGCTTGGCGGTCATTGCCCCAGAACGGCTCGCCGTCGATGAGGAAGAACGGCGCCCCAAACACGCCGGCGGCGATGGCTGCTTCGTTGGCGGCCAGTAGCCGCGCTTTCCACTGCGGGTCTTGCCAGGCGGCAACAGCGGCCTCGCCGTCCAGCCCACTGTCGGCCGCCAAGGCCTGCAAAGCCAACCGGTCATTGAGTGCGACGCCGCGGTTGAAGTAGGCACGCAGCCCCGCATGCGCCCAGGCGACGGCCAGCGCCGGGTCTTGGTCGTTCAACCACCAGAACACCCGCGCCGCGTTCTGGGTCGGGATAGGGAACTGGGCCGGTTGCCGGTAAGGCAGGCCGGCAAACTGAGCGCTGCGCTCAAAGTCCCGCAACACGTACTCGCGCTTGAGTGGGTAGTCCACCGGCGGCTTCAGCCCGGCCGCTTGAAAGGTCGCGCCGAGCAGCACCGCATGCCACTGCACACGCCGCCCGTGGCGCGCCGCCACCGCCTCTATCCATTCAGACGCGATGTAGGCATAGGGCGAAGAAAAGTCGAAGTAGAAATGGATGGGGCCACGTTGAGTGGCCCCTGCGGCGCTTGCTGGGAGTATGGTTTCTGACATAACGCCACCGTAGTGCAAATCGGTCCTGTGCGCACTGGGGCTTGTGCTGATCCTCGAGGCCGTTTCGGCCGCGCAACACGAGTGCCACAGTCGACCACACGCGGGTCGCGACCCGCCCTACGGCTTGTGCTGACTCTCGAGGACGTTTCGGCTTGCGCCGACTCTCGGGGCCACGTAGGGCGGGTCGTGACCCGCGAGCAGTTCCGGCGAAGGCAGCGACGTGCTGACATGAGTTAGCGCGGCGCAACACGGATGCCACGTTCGACCGAACGCGGATCACGATCCGCCCTACAAACTGACTCTCGGGGAGTTTCAGATCCGCTCAGAGGGCGAGAACTTTTGTAGCGAGCGGCTGTCAGGCCAGGCTGAGGCCGGACACAAGCAGTCCTGAGGACTGCTTGTGCCT
>CANFYD010000055.1 GCA_947450745.1 Burkholderiales bacterium | reverse complement strand
GCAGTGCCTTCAACGCGCTGGCCTTGTTGCTGGGTTTGCGGTGGTTGCGCGGACCTGAGTTGTGGGGGCAGTTGCGCCGGGCACCGCGACTGGTCTGGGCTTCTGGCCTGTGCTGGTCCGTCATGTTCACTGCCTTCATGGTGGCCATCAGCTTGACCAGCGTGGCCAATGTGTTGGTGACGATGGCGCTGGGGCCCTTGTTGACTGCCTTGCTGGCGCGCGTCGTGTTGCGCCATCACTTGCCGGTGCGAACTTGGGTCGCCATTTGGGTGGCCAGTCTGGGCATTGCCTGGATGTTTGGTCATCAGATGGGCGCGGTGGATGGGCTGCTGGGTATTGCGGTGGCGCTGGCTGTGCCGGTGGCGGCGGCCAGCAATTGGTGCTTGCTTCAATATGTCGGCCATGGCCAGAGCCATGCCGATGTGAATCCAGACTCAAATGCGGCGGCCCCGGGCGGGGATATGTTGCTGGCCGTTTTGCTGGGAGCTTTGCTCTCCGCTGCGGTGACATTGCCACTGGCTTGGCCGCTGCAGGCTTCCGCTCATGACTTGGCGCTGTTGGCGGCCTTGGGCACTTTTCAACTGGCGCTGCCTTGTCTGCTCGTTGTGCACCTGAGCCGCATTCTGGCCGGGCCGGAGTTGGCCTTGCTGGGTCAGATGGAGGTGATTCTCGGCGTCTTGTGGGCCTGGCTGTGGGCAGGTGAAGTGCCCAGCTCGGCGGCTATTCTGGGCGGCGCGATGGTGCTGTCCGCCCTGATCGGCAACGAATTACTGGCTTGGCGCGGGCAGCGTGTCGCGCTTCAGCCGCCACCTCAACCTACTCGGAGACAGGCATGACCGTCGCGACATCCGCTTTGATTCCCGCACTGCAATCGGACGGCCAGATCCTGGCCGAGGTGAATGGCTGCCTGGGGCTGATTACCTTGCACCGGGCAGGAGCCTTGAACGCCTTGTCGCTGGCGATGATTCGCGACTTGCAACGCTTGTTCAAGGCTTGGTCGGCCGCGCCGGAGATCGAGGCCGTGGTGCTGCTGGGCGCAGGCCGACCCGGCAAACCGGCCGCGTTTTGTGCCGGCGGCGACATCCGGTTTTTCCATCAAGCCGCAGTGGCCGGCGCACCGGCAACTCTTGAGCTGGACGCCTTCTTCACCGAGGAATACGCGCTCAACCACTTGATCCACCAATTCCCTAAGCCCTACATCGCCCTGATGGACGGCGTTGTGATGGGCGGCGGCATGGGCATCAGCCAAGGTGCCAAGCTGCGCGTGTTGACCGAGCACAGCAAGCTGGCCATGCCGGAGACTCATATTGGGCTGTTTCCGGACGTGGGCGGCGGCTATTTTCTCAGTCAATGCCCGGGCGCCGTGGGTGAGTGGTTGGCCCTGACCGGTCAGCCGATTGCTGCGGGCGACGCGATTGAATTTGGTCTGGGCGATGTGTTCGTGCAGAGCAGCGCGTTGCCGGGTTTGATCCAATCGTTGCGCGAAGGTGAGCAGTTGAGCGCCGAGCATGTCGTGGCCACGGTGATGGAACATGTGGACCTCGCCCCGGCAGCCGACCATCTGAGCCTGATGAACCGCATTGATCGGCATTTCGGGCTGGCCGATCTGCCTGCCATCATGGCTTCGCTGGCGGCCGCTGATGACGAATGGGCCAAGCACACCCTGGCCACCTTGCTGAAGCGTTCACCGCTGATGTTGGCCGTGACGCTGGAACAGTTGCGCCGGGCTCGCCGTTTGAGCTTGGCCGAGGATTTGCGCATGGAGCGCGACATGGTGCATCACTGCTTCAACCTGCGACCGGCCTCGGAGAGCGAGACGGTGGAGGGCATTCGCGCGCTGGTGATCGACAAAGATCACGCGCCGCGCTGGCAGCCTGCCCGCGTCGAAGATGTGACCGAAGCGCAAGTGCAGGCATTTTTTGCTTCCCCTTGGTCGCCCGAGCAGCACCCGCTGCGCGCGCTGAACTGAAACGTCCCGAGCCCCGCTTTGCAACTTTCCACTCCACACAATCCCTGGCGACTTTCGGTCGCCCCCATGCTCGACTGGACCGATAAAAATTGTCGGTCCTTTCACCGCTTGCTGACTGGCCAAACCCGGCTTTACACCGAGATGGTGACCACCGGGGCCTTGCTGCATGGTGATCAGCCGCGCCATCTCGACTTCAACCCGCAAGAGCATCCGGTGGCGCTGCAACTGGGGGGCTCCGAGCCGGCCGATCTGGCCGCCTGTGCCAAGTTGGCTCAAGCCTGGGGCTATGACGAAGTCAATCTGAACTGCGGTTGCCCCAGCGAGCGAGTCCAGCGCGGTGCTTTTGGGGCGTGCCTGATGGCCGAACCGGCCTTGGTGGCCGACGGCATCAAGGCGATGCGCGATGCGGTCAGCATTCCGATCACGATCAAGCACCGGATCGGCATTGACCGGCTTGAAAGCTATGAATTCGTGCGCGACTTTGTCGGCACGATTGCCGCTGCCGGTTGCGAGGTTTTCATCGTGCACGCCCGCAACGCCTGGCTGCAGGGCATTTCGCCGAAGGAAAATCGCGAGCTGCCGCCGTTGCGCTATGAACTGGTGCACCAGCTCAAGCGCGAGTTTCCGCATTTGACCATCGTGCTGAATGGTGGCGTCAAGACGGACGACGAGATCGCTGCCCAGCTTGCCCATGTGGACGGCGTGATGGTCGGTCGGCAGGCCTACCACGAGCCTTGGCAGATGGCCGGCTGGGATCAGCGCTTCTTCGGCGTGGCCGGCCCGGCCGTCAGCCGCGAGCAGGTCGAGGCTGACTGGATCATTTATTTGCAAGCGCATGTGGCCGCCGGCCGGCCTTGGGCGCAGGCGATGCGCCATGCGCTGGGGCTTTGGAACGGTCAGGCCGGCTCGCGCCGCTGGCGGCAGATTTGGTCCGATCATCAATACAAGGCGATGAGCCCGGCGGCTGTGGCCGAGCTGGCCACGCAGGCGAGGACGGGCATTGCCGAGCATGTGCAAGAGCAGCTGGCCGAGCGCCAAGCGGTGCAGAGTCAAGTGCTACCGGCTGCTTGATTGAGCATGTTGGGCAGCTTTTTCCACTGCTTCGAGACGGCAATCGGCTGCTGCGGGGTCGCCTGGGGCGAGCTCGGCGTCAAGGGCTCGCAGTTGCCTGAAGCCACACCCGCCGCCACGCGCGCGCGCATGCAGGCCCGCTTCCCCTGTGCTGTCGAAGCCGAGCCGCCAGCCGAGGTGTTGCTGGCCGTCCAAGGTGTGCAGCGTTTGCTGGGCGGGCACAGCCGTGATCACACCGAGTTGTTGGCGGTGCGGCTTGACGAAAGCGCTGTGCCGCCGTTCAACGCCCAAGTGCACGCGCTGACCCGTTTGATCCCCGTCGGGCAGACGCTCACTTATGGCGAAATTGCCCGCCGGCTCGGCAATCCGGGCGCTGCCCGTGCGGTCGGTCGGGCCGAAGGCACCAATCCCTTTGCGCCTATCGTGCCCTGCCACCGCGTGCTGGCGGCCGCCAGTGCCAAGGTCAAGCTGCGTGAGCTGGGCGGGTTTTCTGCCCCCGGAGGCGTGGCGACCAAGCTGCGCTTGCTGGTCATTGAGGCGCGTGCCGCAGGTCAAGCGGTCGGCGAGCAGGGCTGCTTGTTCGATTGATTGTCCTGAGCTTTCCCCTGAGCTTGCGCCGCGTTGGCGCGCGCTTTCAGTACCGTAAAATTACCGATTGTTTTCAAAAGGCCTCGCTCATGTCATTTGCTTCGCTGGGCCTGTCGCCCGCTCTGGTCCGCGCTGTGCGGGAGCAGGGTTATCACGCGCCAACGCCGATCCAGGCGGCTGCCATTCCCGCTATTTTGCGCGGCGTCGATGTGCTGGGCTTGGCACAGACCGGTTCGGGCAAGACGGCCGCCTTTGCCCTGCCGCTGCTGCAGCGGGTCTTGCAAAGCCGGGGCGAGGGCGTCCGGCAAACGCGTGGCCTGATCCTGGTGCCCACGCGTGAGCTGGCCGTGCAGGTGGGCGAAGCGCTGCAAGCGCTGGCGCAGGATCTGCCGGTGGCCTTGAAAATCGCCATTGCCTTTGGCGGGGTGTCGATCAATCCGCAAATGATGGGCTTGCGCGGTGGCTGTGACGTGATGGTCGCCACACCTGGCCGTTTGCTGGATCTGCTCGATCAGAACGCGCTGCGCTTGTCCGCCGTCACCACCTTGGTGCTGGACGAGGCCGATCGTTTGCTCGACCTGGGCTTTGCCGACGAAGTGCAGCGCATCTTGGCCTTGTGCCCGAAGGTGCGCCAGAACCTGCTGTTTTCAGCCACCTTGGCACCAGCCGTGCAGAACTTGGCGGCCGGCTTTTTGCATGAGCCCGAACGCATCGAGGTGGCGGCCGAACCGGAGCGCACAGCCGCCATTCATCAGCGTGCCATCCATGTGGACGAGAACCGCCGCACCTCGCTGCTGCGCCACTTGGTGAAGACCGAAGATTGGCAGCGCGCGCTGGTTTTTGTAGCGACCAAATACGCGACCGAAACCGTGTCCGACAAGCTGTGGAAGAACGGCATCAAGGCGGCCGCACTGCACGGCGAGTTGAGCCAAGGCGCACGCACCCAAGTGCTGGCTGCGCTGAAAAACTCCGACATTCAGGTCTTGGTGGCCACCGACGTGGCGGCGCGCGGCCTGGATATTCCCGATCTGCCGGTGGTCGTCAATTACGACTTGCCGCGTTCGGCGGTCGATTACACCCACCGCATCGGCCGCACCGGCCGTGCCGGAGCATCCGGGCTGGCGCTCAGCTTTGTCTGCGCCGACAGCCCGAGCAGCAGCAATTGCGAAGCGCATTTCCGCTTGATTGAAAAGCGCCAGGGTCAGCGGGTGACGCGCGAGCAGGTTGAAGGCTTCGAGCCTGCGGACAGCGCGCCGGTGCTGCCGTCCGTCGGTGGGGTCAAAGGCCTGCGCAAGAGCAAGAAGGACAAGTTGCGCGAGGCCGCAGCGAACGCCACTGCTGCTGCGCCGACCCCGCAACAGTGAAGCCGCAGCGGGCGCGGGCAGGGAGTCTGCCTCGCAGCCCGCGTTGGCTTACTCCCAGGGTGCGGGCTCGCTGCTGGCGCTAGCTGCTGCGTCCTGGGTGCCCGGCGGAGTCGTCTGAGTCGGCTGTGCGGTGGGCGCTGCCACTGCCGTCTGCGGTAAAGCCGCCAACGCCGCGCCAGCCGCCAAGAAGTCATGCTCACCGCCCAAGCCTTCGATCAGCTCGGGGATCAGCTTGCACAGCTCGCCGGTGGCCAGCGCCACGTCGGCATCAAACTCCCCATCCTTGTCAGGTGAGCCGCGGCCCTCGAAAGCCAGCTCCAGGAAGCTGATTTTCTTGATCTGCAGCGTGTCGGTCAGCATGAAGGAGACGCGGTCACGCCATGTCATCGCCAGCCGGGTCGGTGCTTTGCCGCCGCTCAGATGCTGGCGCACCTCCTCGATGTCGAGCGAATGGCGGGCATAGCGGACGACCGATTTCATCTCGTCGGCGCTCTTCAGCTCGCATTCGCGGTCGATGGTGAAGCCCTCGGGTGGCACGCCGTCCATCAGCCAAGCGGCCATGCAGCTGGCCGGTGTTTCAGCGGTTTGAATCAGGTGCAGGGCCAAGCCGTCCAGCGCCTTGATCAGCAGCGTGACGACCTCTTCGGCGCGGGCTGCACTGCCGGCGTCAATCATCAGCAAGTGCTGGGCCGGCGCAAACCAGACCTTGATGGCCGACTGCTTGGTGAAGGCCATCGGCAGCAGTTCCTGTGCGGCCTGCTCCTTCAAGTCCTTGATCTGCTTTTTACCGGGCTTGCGGCCGGTTTGCTGCTCAATCTGGGCAGCAATCTCGTCGACCCGGCGCTTCACCACCGAGCCCGGCAACACGCGTTGCTCGATCATCAGCTTCATCAGCCAATGGCCGCCGATGTCTTCAACCAGCGGTGCGCCGGCCAAGCCGCGCGGCGGTGCCCAACCTAAGGACTGCGCCTGGGTGGCGCCACATTCGACAAATATCGCCTTCTCCAGGCTTTCCTCAATCTGAGCCACCGTCGCCTGCCAGTCCTGGCCGATGCGGTACACCATCAAATTCTTGAACACTGTGATCAATCCTCACTCACTGGGCCCGCCAACCGGTTCGTCGGGCAATCCGGTGATTGTCCCTCAGGCGGATTGGCACCCGGAATTTGCGATGGCTTGGCACGTCGATGGCAGGGCAGCCTGGCAGCAAAACTGCTCAACGGGGCGTGTCCACGCCAGCCGGTTGGTGCAGCACGGTGGCGTGGCTGGCGAAGATGCCGTTGCTTGGGTTGATCGCCTGACCCGCCGGGCAGGTTGCCGCAGCACGGATGACCAGAAAGTTCTGTTGGCTCAGGGGGCCGCTGACGGCTGCGTAGCTCAGTGGATGTTCAGCATTTGAAATCAGGCCATTGCCGTCGTCGTCGGCGCTGTAGCGGCAGACCTTCCAATCGTTGCCACCCAGCGCCAAGCCCAGTACATCGAGCCGCCCCGACCAGACACGCGGGCTGGCGCTGTTGGGGTAGACGGCGCAGTAATAGCTGACAAAGTGGTTGGCGGACGCAGCGGCCGGTGCGTCGTCAAAGCACTCGAAGCCCGGCGCTTGCAACGGTTCGGGGCTGAGTTGGGCCAGCCCCAAGTCGAGTGGCAGTGCTGTGCCGCTGGGGTGCAGCGCGTCGGGCGGGGTGGTGTCCGAGAAGCGCACAAAGCCGCTGAGCAGGTAGCCCCCAGTGTTGTTCGTGCAGTTGGCCAGGTCAGCGGTCGTCAACGTTGCGGTGGACGAAGTAGCGGCGACCGTGCATCTGCCGGTGATCAGACCGGTCAAATTGTTGAATACCCAGGCCAGTGTGCCTTGGCTCAGCGGCTTGAACACGCTGAGGCTGGAGTCGCTGGCCAAGTCTTTGGCAGCGACCGGAATCTGCGCGTTGCGCCCAGCACGCGGGCGAAACGACGCTGCGACGGGTGCGATGCCGAGCGAGCCGCCGAGCGCCGGGTCGGCGCGCGAGATCATGGTGTCGACCACCACAAATTGATCGCTGCCGCTGCGGTCGGTCCAATCGACACGCACGTGCAGCGCTTTGAGTTGCGCTTGCGGTTGGGGCAGCGCTTCCAGTTGCGGCCAGTCGCCGATGCTGCGGGTCAGTCTGAAGGCGGTCGGGGTGTTCGGGTCAGCGGCGTCGACCGTGGCAGCCAAGGTCGAGATGTCGCTGTAGGCCGCGACGTTGGAGGCCGCGTTGTCTGGGCGCAGCAGCACAGAATAGCTGCGCAAGCGCTCGATTTCTTGTTGAGCCAGCCGCGTCGCTTCGCCGCGCTGCCGAGCCAAATCCGCACTGTGTCGCAGATTGCTCTGCATGCCTATCAGCGCCAACATGCCGAACGACATGATCAGCAAGGCCACCAAGGCCTCGACCAGCGTCACTCCGTGCTGCGGGCGCTGTCGGCTCTGTGCGCGCTGGCGGCGCTGTTGGCGCGGTGCTTGCTGCTGACGGTAGGGCCGCGTCATCTCAGTACCACCAACTGCCGGGCACACGGACAAAGCTGCCGTGGCGGTTTTTAAGCTCGTCCACGAGGCCGGCTTGGTACCAGAAATCCACGCTGCCGGTGGCTTGGAAGTTGCCCTCGATCAGCAGTGCGCCGATCAGCAGCGCCGGCATGGCGCTTGGGTTGGCCCACTGCCCGTGGCCGCGCGCGTAGATGAGGCCCTTGAACAGCATCGGGCCTTCCAGCGTCAACGCGCCATTGGCAATGATCAGCAGCGGCCCGGCAGCCGCATCGGCTTGAAATTGGAGGTCGCTGCTGAGGTTCAGCGGCCCGTCCACCCACAGCAAGCGAGCTCCGCTGCGGTAGGCCGCTGCCAGCGCGGGACCGCAATCGCTGCCGGCCGGGCAGATCAGCCGTCGCATGGCCGGCTGATCACGGTACTGGGCGGGCGACATGCCAAAAAATAGCGCGAACATCTGGTCTGCGCTGGCATTGGCCAGCCCGCCATCAGCGCTGATCATCGCTTGCAGACCGGGTGTGCCGGGCATGCTGTCGAGCCGAGCTTCGCTCAAATTGGCAGGCAAGGCAGTGCCACTCCGCAGCAGCAAGCCGGCGCTGACGGCATCGGTGTTGTGCAAGCCCAAAGTGGCGGCGTCCACGGTGACGCTGCCCTTGACGGTCAAGGGCGCGGCGGGCGGCATCTTCAGGGCACTGATCAGAGCCACATCGATGGCCACTTGTGCCGAGCCCATGGCGGCGTCGCTGGCCATGCCGCTGGCCGCGCAGTCCGCAGCCAAGCTGCCGGTGCAAGCGCTAGACAGCAGCCGTATCGAGCCGGCCCGGCTGTCGAACGGCGTTTGAAAAGCGATGTTGAAGCTCGGTTGCAGCACATTGGCTGCGGGGGCTGCAGCGGCTGCGCTCCAGTCAGCGGTGGGGCATCGGCAGACCCAGCCATGACTTGCGCTGTTGCCCTCACCGACTTCACCGGCTTGGCGCACACAGTCCGCCTTGATCGCCGACCCCGGCCGGGCGATGACGGTCCGGGTTGCGACGTCCTGCGTCAGGTAGCGTTGCCGAAAGCTGGTGGAAAGCTCCGCCGTTGGCAAGCAAGCTGCATCGATAGACAAGCCGTTCAGCATGCCGAGTGACCACTCCGCGCCGGCCTCGGCCACCTCGAACGCCAGTCCGGCGCGGTAAAAGTTGCTGGCCATGCGTTGCTCGAACACCAAGTTGCGGCTGGCAAAAGACGCCATCATCGCCATGATGAAAAACAAGATCATCACGATCACCAGGGTGGCTGCGCCGCGCTGGCGCTGATCGAGCCGGCTGAACTGACGCGGCGGCGGCTGCGGCTGCGGCTTCACGATGCACAGCTCCCGGCGACTTGGTCGTTGCGCACCCGGCTGGTGAGGTTGATGGAGCGAATCACGCGGGCGTCATGAGTGGCGTGGCCGGTCATCGCGATGTCGAAACTTCGAACCAGCAATTGCGGCGGGCAAGTCGCGCTGCCTGCGGGGCAGGCGTTGTCGCAGAAAGCGGCAAGCGGCAGGCTCTGCAGATTCAAGCTGACGTTGAAGGCGGTGATCAGCAGCGTGTTGCCGTCGGTCAGCGGCTGCCACCTGTCGCCCAGCCGGAACTGCATGACACCGTCCTGCAATCTGAAGCCGAATCGTTCGGTGCTGGACGTCATCACGTTGTCTTCGGCGTTGGCGGCGGCGGGCGCAGCCGTCGTACTCGATCGATCGGTCGCCCTGGAATAGCTGTATTCGACCCGGTTGGTCTGCTGAGCGGTGGGCGGATCCGTCACGGTGTAGGGGTTGGCGATGGGGTCGGCAACGCCGGCCGGGCCGGGCGCCCAGATACCGCGTTGCGGCGTGGCCCAAGAGCCGGCCCGGCGCAGCTCGCGCAACATCAAATCGGCCGTCGCACGCAGATCTTGCTGCACCTGGGTTTCCAGGACCAGCCGTCGATGCTCGGATATTTGCTGGGCCAGCATCAGGCTGGCTCCGGCCGTGACCATCATGCCCACGCTGATGCCCACCATCAGTTCGACCAAACCGAAGCCGCGCTGCTGCAGTCGGCATGCGCTGCGCAGCCTGAGTTCACGCCGCATAGGCGGTCGGTCTGAGAGCTTCATGTCACTGGGGCCAACATTGCGCGCTGCTGTCGGCACCGGCGCTGTTGCTGGCAAGGTAGCGCACGTTGCCGCCTTCAACGCGAATCGACATGACTTGGCAGGGCAGGTCGTAGCGTTGCGGGCTTGCACTGAGCGGTCGTGCCTGAACTTCAAAACCGGCGACGAAGCTCAGTGGTTGGCCCAAGCCCAGCAGGCCAAGGCTGTAATGCTTGGGCGCAGCGCTTGAAATTTGCAAAGCAGCCAGCGTGGCCGCGTAGCTGCTGCTGTTGCTGCGAGCCCGCTCTTGCGCCTGCAACACGGCGGACAGCGCAGCGATCGCGTCGGCCCGCCGGCCTTTGGCCACCTGAGCTTGAAAAGCGGGCAAGGCCACCATCGCCAAGATGCCCACAATCACCGCTGTGATCAGCAACTCGATCAGCGTGAATCCAGCCTGACAGTGGGTTGGCAGCCGATGTCTGAACAGAACGCAGTGCTTGACTCGCATGGCCGAATTATCTGAAGCCGACGCTGGCCGTGTTGGACGGGATGACCGCCGGTCGGAAGACACCAGCCGCTGGTCGCTGCCCCCTAATTTCAAGAGTCAGCGCATTTTTTTTAACAAGTGGGAAGTCGTGTCACTCCGCCGTTAGGCGAGCAAGTCCGGACGCGGCCGGCGATGCTGACGATATGACGGATCGTTGGGCCGCCTGAATCGCTGATGTCAATGCTGCCCGTGCTGGTGACTGTGCCCTGGCGGGCTTGAAAGCTCATGGTGTTGACGTTGGAGCGCAAGGCGATGCGCTGGCTGGCCGCGACCCATTCGCGTTTGATCAGCCGGGCGGTCGCGGCGCAAAGGGCTTGGCCGCTATCGTCGCAAGTGCATTGTCCCGACTCGCCGGTGTGCATCAGGTAGCAACTGCCCTGCGCATGTCGACTGAAGCGCAAATGCACCGTGTCGGCCCGCTGGACGGCTTCGCTGCGGGCTTGTTGCAGGTCGGTCATCAAGGTCTGGGCGATCAAGTCCAAGCGCTGCCCTTGCTTGAGCTGCTCCATGGCGGGCAGCGCTTGGCTCAACAAAATAGCGATCACTGCAAGGCAAACGCACAGTTCAATCAGACTGATGCCCACGCAGCGGTGGCGCTGTGTGGGATGGGAAAAGGTGCACTTGACCATTGAGGAGCTCCTGAGATGTTCGCTGGGGACTGAACAAATCTAGGTGCTGCGAGACTCGATTTCTGCTTTATCTGTGGGGCTTGGTGCGTCCCGACATGGAGCCTCAAATCTCGCGAATCAATTTGCGGAACTCGTCGACGTCTTCAAAGCTGCGGTAGACCGAGGCAAAGCGCACGTAAGCGACCTTGTCGATGCGTTTGAGTTCGCGCATGACCAACTCGCCCAGGCGGGTCGAAGGCAGCTCACGCGCGCCGCTGGTCAACAGTGTTTCTTCGATGCGGGTCAGCGCCGCATCGATTTGCTCGATGCTGACCGGCCGCTTGCGCAGGGCGAGTTGCATGGACGCGCGTATTTTCTTCGAGTCGAAGTCGGCGCGCGTGCCGTCTTTCTTGACCACCACGGGCAGGGCGATTTCGGCTCGCTCGTAGGTGGTGAAACGCTTGTCGCAACTCAGGCAGCGGCGCCTGCGCCGCACCACATCGCCTTCATCCGATTCCCGGGTTTCGGCCACCTGGGTTTCGGCGTGACTGCAAAAAGGGCAGCGCATGGCTTGGCGTCAGCGGTCTGGGCTGCGGTTCACTGTGTCAGCGATTCAACGGTAAACCGGGAAATCACGCGTCAGCGCAGCCACCTTGACGCGCACAGCCGCCAGATTGGCTTCGTCGTGCGGGTTGTCCAGCACGTCGGCGATCAAATGAGCGGTGATGCGGGCCTGCTCTTCCTTGAAGCCGCGCGTCGTCATCGCTGGCGTGCCCAGACGGATGCCGCTGGTGACCATTGCTTTTTGTGGGTCGTTGGGGATGCCGTTTTTGTTGCAGGTCATGTGGGCTAGGCCCAAGGCGGCCTCAGCTTCCTTGCCCGTCATGTTCTTGGGTCGCAAGTCGACCAACATCACATGGCTCTCGGTGCGGCCCGACACGATGCGCAGGCCGCGCTTGATCAATTCTTCGGCCAGCACGGCAGCATTCTTGATGACCTGCTCTTGATAAACCTTGAACTCCGGCGTCAGCGCTTCTTTGAACGCGACTGCCTTGGCGGCGATCACATGCATCAGCGGCCCGCCTTGAATGCCTGGGAAGATGGCGCTGTTGATCTGCTTGGCGAACGCATCTTTCATCAAGATGATGCCGCCGCGCGGGCCGCGCAGACCCTTGTGGGTGGTCGAGGTCACCACGTCGGCGTGCGGCACCGGGTTCGGGTAGACGCCGGCTGCGATCAGGCCGGCGTAATGCGCCATATCCACCATGAAGAAAGCACCGATTTCCTTGGCGATCTTGGCAAAACGCTCGAAATCGATCTTCAGGCTGTAAGCGGAGGCACCGGCAATGATCAGCTTGGGCTTGTGCTCGCGCGCAGCCGCTTCCATCGCTTCGTAGTCGATTGCTTCTTCGGCGTTGAGGCCGTAGCTGACCACCTTGAACCATTTCCCGCTCATGTTCAGCGGCATACCGTGAGTCAGGTGGCCGCCTTCGGCCAAGCTCATGCCCATGATGGTGTCGCCGGGCTGCAGCAGCGCAAAAAACACGGCTTGGTTGGCTTGCGAGCCCGAATTGGGCTGCACGTTGGCGTTCTCGGCACCGAACAACTGCTTCAGGCGGTCAATCGCCAATTGCTCGACGACGTCAACATATTCGCAACCACCGTAGTAGCGACGGCCCGGATAGCCCTCGGCGT
>CANFYD010000054.1 GCA_947450745.1 Burkholderiales bacterium | reverse complement strand
TATATGTCCAAAAACTCCCTAGCGGCGCTGTCCGCCGCCCTCTGCGTCTTCAGCGGTGAGGCGCTGGCGCTGGACAACCGCATCGACACGATTCGCTCCGATGCACCCGAGCTGGCACCCTACGGCCAGTTGGCAGTCGGTGTGAAGACGCTGACCGTGGTGAATGCCCGGCAGCCGGACATCGTCAACTTCAAGGCGGGCGAGCCGATGCCGGTGTACGACCGCCCGCTGACGCTGGAGGTCTGGTATCCGGCCAAACTGAGCGCCGGGCAGGCGGCTGGCGGCCAATATCAGGTGATGACGCGCGACGGCAAGACCACGGTCACGCTGAAGGGGCGGGCGGTGCGCAACGCAGCGTCCCAAGCGGCCGGTGGTCCTTATCCGCTATTGATCATTTCCCACGGTTATCCGGGCAACCGGTTTTTGCTCAGCCATTTGGGCGAGAACCTGGCCAGCAAGGGCTATGTGGTCGCGGCCATCGACCATACCGACAGCACCTACAGCGATCAATCGGCGTTTGGCAGCACCTTGCTGAACCGCCCGCTGGATCAGTTGTTCGTGTTGGGGCAGATGGCGGAGCTCAGTGCCAACGACCCGTCTGGCACGCTCAAAGGCCTGATCAACACCGAGCAGACCGGCTTGATCGGCTATTCGATGGGCGGCTATGGCGTGGTCAACACGATTGGCGGCGGCTTCACTGCTGCCAGCGTCGCCTTGCCCTGGGGCACACCCGGCGGCGCGTTGGCCGTGCGGCAAGCGGGCAACCCGGCCTATCTCGCGTCGATGGACCCGCGCATCAAGGCGGCGGTCGTGTTCGCGCCGTGGGGCTGGAATGCCGGCTTCTGGGACGCCGCCGGCCTGGCTGCGATCAAGACGCCGGTGTTCTTCTTTGCCGGCAGCGTGGACGATGTGTCGGGCTACTCGCCCGGTGTGCGCAATATTTTTGAAGCGGCGGTCAGCGCCCCGCGTTATCTGTTGACCTACGAGAACGCCAACCACAACGCCGGTGCCCCCATTCCGGCCCCGCTGGAGACTTGGCTGCCTGCGCCGACGCTCAAGTTCAACCCGGCCGAACACTACGCCGATGCGGTGTGGGACAGCGCCCGCATGAACAACATCGCCCAGCACTTCACCACCGCGTTTCTGGACAAATATCTGAAGAACGACGCGTCGATGGACGCCTATCTGAAGCTGGTCGAGAACGCCAAAGACGGCAAATGGTCGGCCGATGCCGAGGGTCGTTTGAAGACCGACCACAGCTACTGGAAAGGCTTCCCCAAACGCAGCGCCGTCGGCTTGCGCTTGGAGCAACGCCAGCCGGAGTAAGGCTGCAAGAGGGTGAGATCACTCGGCGTCTGGAGGCCGGTGGGCGTGACACGGCTGCAAGATGGCGTTGATGACAAAGGCCTGCCGTACGGCGCGGCGGTTCGGCATCAGCGCGGCACGCGAATAGCGGCTTGGAGCCTGCCTGGACGGCTGCGCCTTCGTCGCTGTCCTTGCCGTCCTCGGCGGCGTGCGGGGCTGCACTGGCCCGCGCAGCGGCGGCAGGTTCACCAACAAGCGCGGTACGGCAGCCTCCGGGCGCTGTTGCTCCGGCATGACCGGCGGTAGTTGCGGTTGGGGCTGGGATTGCGGCTGCGTTTGGTACTGAAGTTCCGCCGCAGCTGCCGCCGCTTCCTCCTCGGCATCCGGCCCGCGCTCGCGCGGCGCCGGGTCCACGTTTTTGCGCCATTGCTTCAGCATGAACTGCACCAGCATGACCACCACCACGATGACAAAGATCAGCTCCTGCGGCAGGCCGCTCATAGCTTGTTGCGGTCGCTGCTTGGATCGTCCTCAGGGTTGGCAATCTCTTCACGCATGGCGGTGTCGGCCTGCATATTCTTCATGCGGTAGTAATCCATGATGCCCATATTGCCCTGGCGGAACGCCTCGGCCATGGCGCGCGGCACTTCGGCCTCGGCCTCGACCACGCGGGCCCGCATTTCCTGCTCCAGCGCCACAGCCATCGCGCGGCGTTCTTCGGCCTTGGCCTGAGCGATCTGCTTGTCGGCGTTGGCTTGCTCGATCTGCAACTTGGCACCGATGTTCTCGCCCACGTCGACGTCGGCAATGTCGATGGACAGGATCTCGTAGGCGGTGCCGGCGTCCAAGCCCTTCGACAGAATGTGCTTGGAAATCTTGTCCGGGTTCTCCAGCACGTCTTTGTGGCTGAGCGCCGAGCCAATCGTGCTGACCATGCCTTCGCCGACGCGAGCCATGATGGTTTCCTCGCCAGCCCCGCCGACCAGCCGGTCGATATTGGTCCGCACCGTCACGCGCGACACGGCGATCAGCTGGATGCCGTCCTTGGCCACCGCTGCGATCCGGGGCGATTCGATCACCTTCGGGATCACCGACATCTGCACCGCCTCCAGCACATTGCGCCCCGCCAAATCGATGGCGGCGGCACGCTTGAAGGGCAGCGGAATATTGGCCTTGTCGGCCGAGATCATCGCGCTGACCACCTGCATCACCTTGCCGCCGGCCAGAAAGTGGGCCTCCAGATCATTGATGGACACGTCGATACCCGCCTTCACCGCGCTGATGCGGGCGGTCACGATGGTGGCCGGGGGCACGCGCCGCAAGCGCATGGCGATCAGCGTGAACAGCCCGACATAAGCGCCCGAGGCCCAGGCGGCAATCCACAGGGGAATCGGTACCAAATAAAGGATGAAGGCAAGTGCCGCCACCACGCCGATCAACAAGCCCATGCTCCCTATCAGTCCAGCCATGACTTCGTTCATGATTCATTCCTTTCAGAGTCTTCAGAATTTTTGTGCGCCACTTGCCGCACGACGATTCGGTTGCCGTTCACTTGCGTCACCACCACAGGCGAGCCCGCTTCGATCAGCGCGCCGTCGGAGACAACGTCCAGGCGCTGGCCGTCGATTTCGGCGATGCCGGCGGGCCGCAACATCGTGCTGGCCAGGCCGGTCTTGCCCAGCCAGCGCCAGTCGGATTCCGGGGCCGAGCCGTTGCTCGGCCCTGTGCCCAGCGTGGACTGCAGCACCAGTTGGCGGGCGAAGGGCAAGCGCGGCAAGTAGCGCAGCAGCACCAGGCCGGCCAGCAGGGCGATCAGGGACGCACTGAGTACGCGCCAGGTCACGGCCAGCGTCGTCGCCGCCGAGTCACCGGCCCCGCTCATGCCCAGGATCAAGGCGCCCAGCATGGCCACCACGCCCAGCAGACCCGCCACGCCAAAGCCCGGAATGATGAAAATCTCCAGCGCCAGCAGCGCCAAGCCGGCCCCGGCCAGCAGCAGCTCCTCCCAGCCGGCCAGTTGCACCAGCCAATGGCCCCAGAACACCAGCGCCAAGCTGCCCACGCCCACGCCGCCGGCAATGCCCAGGCCCGGCGTACGCATCTCGATCAAGATACCCAGCATGCCCATGCTGATCAGCAAGGAGCTGACCACCGGCAGGGTCAGAAAGCTGACCACCCGCTCGGCCCAGCCGGGGCTGACGCTGCGCACTTCGGCCCCTTCGAGCCCCAGTTGCTTGAGCACGGCCGCGCGCGTGTCGGTCCGGAAGTCCGCCACCTTGTGCAGCAGCGCTTCCTCGGTGGTCAGCGTCAGCAGCTTGCCTTTTGCCACGATGCCCGGCACTTCGACGTCGGCGTCCACCATCGCCTCGGCCAGCAGCAGCGGCCGTTGGCGGGCTTCGGCGGTGGCGCGAAACTCCTTGCGAACGTAGGACAGCGTTTTTTCAGAGGCCGGTTTGGTTTCCGCGCCGTCAGTGCCCGTCAGCACCGGCGCGGCTGCACCCAGGGTGCTGCCGGTCGACATCATCAAGGTCTGGGCCGACAGGGCGATCAGCGCCCCGGCGGAAATAGCCCGCTTGTCGACGAACGCCACGGTGGGCACCGTGCTTGCCAACAGCGCGTCTCGGATCTGCACGGCCGCATCGACGCGGCCACCGAAGGTTTCGATCTCAAGGATGACCGCCGCCGCTTTCGCTTGGCTGGCTTCTTCCAGCACCCGCTCGACATAGGGTGCCATGCCGAGGTCAACCGTGCCTTCAATCGCCAGCACATACACGACCGCCCGCTCGGCTTGTTGCTGCTGCGCTGCAGCGAAGTGTGCAAACAAACCCGCCGCCACCAGCGCCAAGCTGGCCAGCCAAGTCGATAGGGGCCGCAGCCCCAAGTTTTTGCTTTTGATAGTGCCCTCCCGGTATCAACACGAAACAAATCGTTGCTGAATGTTGCGCCGGGGGAGGTGTGCTGTCGGTGCGTTAGCGAACGCCCGACGCGCGGTGCGTCTTCAGGCCGCACACGGGTCGGTGACCTTGGTTTCGGGTGTCACTTCAGATGCGCTTGCTGTGGCAATGCGCGGGAGCGAGGGTCAGGGCTGGAGCGGAGCACCATCCGGGCCGGATGCTGATGCGCTCAGCCGTGGCGTGCTCAGGGAGGAGTCTTCTGGCATTCAGCAATTCAGCAGCTGGTTCTCGCGCCACAGCTTTCGGCAGTCGCCAGTTGAACTGGAGCGCTGGCGCGCCGGCCTTGGACGACGACGCGGGGCAGTTGCTCGATGCCTTGTGCGGTCTGCACTGCAGCCGGTGCGCGCTTGCCGTAAACCACCACGCGGTCGAGCTTGACGATCTGGGTGCTCGGGGCGGGCACGCTGGTGACCAAACCCAGGCCAAGCGCAGCGGCACCTGCGACGGCGATCAAGGCGGTGAACAGGGTCTTGGTGCTGGCATTCATGGTGGGCTCCTTGGGGGCTTTGGGGTAGTGGACCGCTTTGAAGTGCCGTCCATGAATGCAGTTTCGGCGTCCTCTAGCCGCCCCGCCATTGCTTCGCGACGAAGCGGCTGGAAGGCGGGTTGGCCTGCAATCAACTGCGATGAACGGCAGCTGCTTGCCCCCCCTCTGCCCGCCAAGGTCAGCTACCCGGGCTGCGTGCCTCAGGTGAAGATGCGCTCGTCCAGCGAGATCTTGGTGCCTTCCAGTTGGCCGACCTGGCTGTAGCCCATGCCGCGCACGTTCACCGTCACTTGGGCATCAAGGCGGCGGCGGGTGATGGTGACGCCGGCACCGCGCATGGCCTTGCAGAAGTTGTAAGTGAAGACACCGCGCCAGGTGCCGCCGATGGGGGCTTCGGCGGAGGTCTGGTTGTCCCGGCAGCCGGCCCAGAGCACATGGTTCAAGCCGGCCACGACGACGGCGTCCCGGCGTCCACTGCCTTCGACGCCAGGCTTCAGAATGGCCCGCAGCGGCAGGCTGGGGTTGGCATCGAGGAAGAAGCCCCAGTCGATCGGCGGCTCGACATAACGGTTGGCTATCGATGGCTCGTCCAGCCCGTTGAGGGCGTCGAACATATCGCGGGTAGCCGTGCCGGAGTGGCAGGAATCCAGAATGATGTCGAGATTCACGCCGACGGGCAGGCCCGCCAGCATGCTGCGGAAGTCGTCATCCTTGATCATGCCGGTCGTGGCAAAGTCGTGGGGGCAGATGGTTTCGTCCCGGCCATCGGGGTCGTCCCCACTGACGTCGACGACTTGCGAGCCGTGGCCGGAGTAGAAAAAGACCAGCGTGTCACCTCTTTTCGCTCCGCTGACCAGCCATTTGAAGCCGCTCAGAATGGCGGCTCGCGTCGCCCGGGTGTCGGTCAGGATCTGCATCGTGGCCGGTACGGCAGCCACGATGCCCAGGACGTTCAAGGTGTTGGCCATGTCGCGCACGTCGTTGACGCAACCGCGCAAATCCGGCCCGCCCGCGCCGCCCGGCGCGTAGTCGTTGATGCCTACGAGCAATGCTTTTTTGGTCATGTCGATATCTCCGCTCATCTGTCTCACGCCGCAATGGTTTTAGGGGCTCTGATGACGCGGCAGTTCTTCAGCAGGGCCCGGTGGCGGCATCGCTTGACGATGCGCCTGAAGCGGGTTTGGCTGAGCATTTCAAGGCTTTGGCTGCCCCCCTTCGCAGCGAAGTTTCAGCCCGAACGGGTGGGGCTGATTGAGGATAGGCAATCGGGAGCGGGCGCGAGAGCTGCGGTTGTGGCACGACGTTGATCGGCGTCAATCAGCAGAGTGTTTCGGCGTTGCAAGTCTTGGCGGCGGCCAGGCGCACGCTGTCATCGGCGCGCCGACCTACAACGATGACGCGGGGCAGGACTTCGATCCGCTGGGCCGTCTGCACGGCGGCCGGGGCACGCTTGCCGTTCACCACCACGCGTTCCAGCTTGACGATCTGGCTGGCCGGGTTGCTTGAGAGGGTGACGCTGGTGGCCAAGCCCAGGCCAATCGCAGCGGCACCGGCGACGGCGATCAAGGCGGTGAACAAGGTCTTGGTGGTGGTGTTCATGGGGGTGCTCCTGGGTAGTTCGGGGTGGTTCCGGGTGGTGGACCGCAAGCTGTTTTGCCGTCCATGAATGCAGTTTCGTGGCCACCCGGCCGCGCCGCCAGGGACTGGCGACGAACCGGCTTGTTGGCCGGATGATCTGCAATCCAGGGCGATGAAGCGGCCTTGGCGCGAGCGGCTTCCCAGCCGAATGCCCGAGCCATCAACCGTCAGCGCCTGCGCAATCAGCGCCCGCGCAAGTCCCGCGTCGTCTGCTCCAACTCATTCAGCCGTGCTTGCGCCGACAGCGGTCGCACCCGTGCAGCGGCCACGGCGGCTTGGTCCAGGTTGGCACCCCAGCTGAGGCCGGCGCGCAGCGGCTGCGGCGCCAGCAAGCGGTCGCTGAAGTCGGCGGCCAGCCAGGGCATCAGGTCGGCCAAGACCAGTTGCAGGCGCGGCTTGATCGCCGCCTCGCCGATGCGGCCGCGCTGGCCCCAGTGGACGATCAGGTCGGCGCTGCTGGCATCCAGTGCCAGCTTGTTGGTGACGGCCATATCCCGCAGCACGCCGTAGCGCAGTTGCACCAGCGCCTCTTCCACCAGCATGGCCGCGTCCTCGCGCGGGATGGTGGTGCCGGCGGCGACCGAATAGCTGTAGTCGTCGTTGACCCGGTCCTGGCTGAAGAACTGGGTGATATCGGCCGGCGTGTAGCCGATCTGCAGCGAGCTTGGCGCATCGCCAAAGGACAACACCCGCGCCAAGCCCTGCATCTCGCGCGAATAGAACGGCAGCCGGTTGGCCAGATCTTGCGAGGCGGTCAGCGCCGGGCTGGCTTCATAGACGCGCAGGCTGTTGTTCAAGCTGGCGTGCACGCGCGGCGGCAGAAAGTCCGCCGCATGGGTCAGCTCGTGATACAGCAGCCGGCCCAGTTCATAGCGCAGCTCATCCAATGCGCGGGTCTGCCGCTCCACGACGGCGTAGCTGGTGACTGCGTGGCGGTTGTCCAGCACATAGCGCCAGGGCGTGGCAAAGCCGAGCAGCGCGCCGTAGTTGCTGCGCGGGTCCGGGGTTTCGCTGACGCTGTCGCGCTGCGCCGGGGTCAGCCACAGATAGCTGGCGTCCAAGTAGATAGCGCCGGTGGCATTCCAGTAAAAGGCCGGCCGCACCCGCCCGCCGATGACGATGGACGTGACCGAGGCCAGCATGCGGCGGAAGTCGCCGCTGCCGTCTTGCTCGCGCAAGAAGCGCTCGAACACCTCGCCCATCCAGTCGTTCGACACCAGCACGCGCTGCATCACCTGCTCCACCGTTGGGCCGCTGCCCGGTGTGGCTTGGGGCGTTTGGCCCAGCAAGGGCAGGCGGCCCAGCGTGCACAGATTGTTCGGGTTGCTGCGGCTCAGGCGCGGGCTGTAGATGCAGTCGCTCAGCGCTTGCGCCGCCGGGCCCTGGGGCAAATAGGGGTAGACGCGGCTGGCCGGCTGGGCCGCGCTGAACAGCGGGTCGGCGGGCAGGCCGGTCTGCGCCTGCACCAACAGGCTGAACTGCCCCGTCGTGATGCGCCCATCGGCCAGCGTCAGCGTGGCGCGCAGGCGCAGCACGGCGTCGCTGCTGACCTGCGGCGCGTTGAACAGCAAACGCCAGCCGGTGGCATCACCCAGCGAGACCGTCGGGCCGTCCACTTGGGTCCAGCTCACGCTGGCCTGGGCCACTTCAGTGCTGCTCAGGCCGGGGCTCCAGGCGCGCAGCGACAAGCTGCCCCCCGCCAGCACCGACGGCTCGCCGCGCAGCAGCAGAGGCGGCAAGGCCCCGGCGGTGGCAGTCGCGACATTCAACTGCACCGGCGCGGTGAAAGCGCGGCCTTGGCCGTCCACATAGCTCAGCTCGAACGGGTAAGCCCCAGCGCTGGCCGGCTCCACGCTGATCGCTTGCGAGCGGGCCGACAGCGCTTGCAGCGCCGGCCCGCCGGTCTGGGTCCAGCGCAGTTGGCTCAGCTCGCCGCTGCCGCAGGCCAGCAAGGCCAGTTCGGTGTTGCGGCCCGGCTGCGGCGCCGCTTCTTGCACCAGCCGAGCCACCGAGCCGCTTTCGCATTGGCTGCTCAGGGCGGGCGGCGTGCTGGGTACAGGGGTAGGCGTTGGAATGGGTTCGCTGCTGGCACCGCCGCCGCCGCCGCAGGCGCTCAACAGCAGGGCCAAAGTAGCGAGGGCGAGGCGCTGGGCGAGCCTGTCGGCAATGGGCTTTTTCAAAGTGAGCTCCCGTGAGGTGATGCGCAAGTTGTGCGGGCATGTCCTGCCACTGTAGGGCGGGAAGAGACCCGCGAAGGATCTCACGCCAGCTACAGAGCAGGTGCAACAGCTGCGTTTTGAGCACGATCCGACGCGGGTCAGATCAGAGGGTGAGGGTTTCTCGTAGCGAGCGGTTGTCAGGCTAGGCGGCCGGAGCGCAGGGACCGGAACGTACTTCATGTACGTGAGGATCACGAGCATCCGGCCAACGACGCATGGCGGCCGCGCAGTAGAGAAACCCTCAGCCTATTCCTTGGGTGCGGCCAGCATCGCCTCGCGCCAGAGCCGGCCCGGCACAAAGGTGCGCAGTTGCGCCAGTGCCTTGTCGATCAGCAGCGGGTGCAGCTCGTGGCCGATGGCGGGCACGATGTCGGCCGTCACATCGGCACCCAGGCGCACCAGCAGCCGGGCTGCCGCAATGATGGGCGGGTAGGGCACCACCGCGTCCGCCATGCCGTGCAGCAGGTGCAGCGACACATCTTGCGGCGCATGTGCGGGCGGCGTGGCGTGGCCGCCGGCAAAGGCCAGCACCCGCCCGGCCAAGGCCGGGTGCGCTTGCACCGCTTCCAGCGCCAGCGTCGCCCCTTGCGAAAATCCGCCCAGCGCGACCCGCTCCCAGCTCAGCTCGAAATGGCCGGCCCAGGCTTGAACGCGCGCCAGAAAGGCCGGCATGGCCGCACTGACACTCTGCGCTACCGCCTCGGCACTGTCGCCCTCCGCCAACTCGAACCAGCTGAAGCCCGCGTCGCCCGGCAGGGCCAACGGTGCCGTCAAGCAGACCACGGCGGCTTGCGGGTATTGCTCGCGCAGGCCGTCGCTGAGGGCGGTCATTTGCGCGGCTTGCGCGCCCAGCCCGTGCAACAGCACAAAAAGCAGGTCGGCCTTGCCCTGGCTGGGCAGGTTGACGAGGGCGCGCGGGTCGGAATGCTGTTTCATGCCGGCATTGTCGCCTCGGTGGTTTGTCGGCCCGGAGTGCGCGGCTATGCTGCGCCGGGAGCAAATTGAATATGTCAGGAGCCCGAATGGAGCTGAGAGTCAACGGCCAGCCAATGCAATTGCCGGATCACGTCAGCGATCCGGCCATGCCCTTGTTGTGGGTGTTGCGCGACGGGCTGCAGCTGACCGGCACCAAGTTCGGCTGCGGGGTGGCGGCTTGCGGCGCTTGCACCGTCCATCTGGATGGGCAGGCCGTGCGTTCTTGCGTCACGCCGCTGTCGGCGGTGCAGGGCCGGGCGGTCACCACCATCGAAGCGCTGGGCACGCTCACCCAACCGCATCCGTTGCAAACCGCCTGGGTGGCGGCGCAAGTGCCGCAATGCGGCTATTGCCAAAGCGGCATGTTGATGGCGGCCGCCGCGCTGTTGGCCAAAAACCGCCGCCCGAGCGACGCCGACATCGACGCCGCCATCACCAATCTGTGCCGCTGCGGCACCTATCCGCGGGTGCGAATTGCCATCAAAGCCGCCGCGCTGAGCCTCGCCGCAAAAACCACAGCCAGCCCGACCAAGCCGGGCGGCAAGGCATGAAGCGCCGCACCTTGCTGTTGACCGGCCTGGGCACGGCGGGCGGCTTGCTGGTCGGCTGGGGCGTGCTGCCGCCGCGCAGCCGGCTCGGCTCGGCGTCCAGTTTGGCGAAGCTAGACGGCGAAGTGGGCCTGAACGGCTGGATCAAGATTGCCGCCGACGGCGCGGTGCTGCTGGTGATGAACCGCAGCGAGATGGGCCAGGGCATTCACACCGCGCTGGCGCAATTGGTGGCCGAGGAGCTGGAAGTGCCGCTGGCACAAGTGCGGCTGATGGCGGCCGGGCCTGAAGCGCTGTACGGCAATGTGGCGATGTTTCTCGGCAACCTGCCCCTGCATCCGCGTACGCCGGAGTCCGGCCCGGCCAGTTATGGCGCGCGCCTGGGGGTGTGGATGGTCAGCAAGCTGGCGCGCGAACTGGGCGTCAACGTGACCGGCGGCAGCTCCAGCGTGGCCGATGCCTGGGAGCCTTTGCGCTGGGCGGCGGCCACCGCCCGCCAACAGTTGCTGGGCGCGGCCTCGCTGCGCTGGAAGCTGCCGCTGGCGGACTTGACGCTGGTGGCGGGGCAGATCAGCCACCCGTCCGGCCCGAGTGCCAATTTTGCCGAGCTGGCCCATGCGGCAGCGGCCACGCCGCCGGGCGATGTCGAGCTGAAACCGGCCGCGCAGTGGCAGCAGATCGGCCAGCCCGCAGCGCGCCAGGACATCGCCGCCAAGATCAATGGGCAGGCGATTTTTGGCCTCGATGTGCGGCCGCCCGGCCTGCTGTTTGCGGCCGTGCGGCAGACGCCGATGCTGGGCGGTGCGCCCGGTGAATTGACGGCGGCGGTGAACGCGGCGCGGCAGCAGCCGGGCGTGTTGCGGGTGGTCCAGCTGCCCGCCTTTGCCGGTGGGCAGGCGGCAGTGGCGGTGCTGGCGCGCAGCAGTTGGCATGCGCTGCGGGCGGCGACGGCCTTGCAGCTCGACTGGCAGCAGCGCCCGGCCGGCGCGCTGGACAGCGAGCAGATTGCCGCTGAACTGGTCGTCAGCGCCCGCTTGGCTGCCGGTGCGGAGAGCGGGGATGGTGGCGATGTGTTTTTCCAGCAAGGCGATGCGGCCCAAGCGTTGGCGGGCGCAGCGCAGCGCATCGAAGCGCTGTACCAAGCGCCTTATCTGGCTCACGCCACGATGGAGCCGATGAACTGCACGGCCCGGGTGCGGGACGGCCATGTCGAAGTCTGGGCGCCGACCCAGGTGCCGGGCCTGGCGCGCGCGCTGGCCGCTCAAGTGGCGGGGGTGGCGCTGGACGCGGTGACGGTGCATGTCACCTACCTGGGCGGCGGCTTCGGGCGGCGGCTGGAGGTCGATTTTGTCGGTCAGGCGGTGCGCGTGGCGATGGACGCTGGCGGTGCGCCGGTGCAACTGCTGTGGTCGCGCGAGGAGGACATGACGCATGACTTTTATCGCCCGGCCGCCGCCGCCTTCCTGCAGGCCGGACTGGACGCCGCCGGCCAGCCGGTGGCGCTGCAGATCGGCAGCGCCGGAGACGCCATCTCACCGCGTTGGACCGCGCGGGCGCTGGCGCTGCAGTGGCCGGCGCTGGCCGCACCGGTCGAGATGCCGGACAAGACCAGCAGCGAAGGGCTGTTCGACCAACCTTACGCGGTGCCGCACCAGCGCATCGCCCACCGGGCCACGCACAGCGGCGTACCGGTCGGCTTTTGGCGTTCGGTCGGCCATTCGCAGAATGCGTTTTTCACCGAAAGCTTCATCGACGAGCTGGCCCAGGCGGCGGGTGCCGACCCGTACGCCTACCGGCTGGCGCTGCTGGCCGGTTTGCCGCGCCATGCGGCGGTGCTGACGCTGGCCGCCGAGAAGGCCGGTTGGGGCAAAAATTCCCCCGCTTTGGCCAAAGGCCGGGCGCGCGGCTTGGCCCTGCACGAGAGCTTTGGCAGCATCGTGGCCCAGGTGCTGGAACTGTCCAGTGAAGCGGGCCGGCCGCGCGTGCACCGCGTGGTCTGCGCCATCGACTGCGGCATCGTCGTCAACCCGGCCATCGTGGCCCAGCAAATGGAGAGCGCGGTGATCTTCGGCCTGACGGCGGCGCTGTTCGGCCGCATCGACATCAAGGCCGGCGTGGTGCAGCAGCGCAACTTCCCCGACTACCCGCTGCTGACGCTGGCGCAAACCCCGGTCATCGAAACCCATCTGATCGCCAGCGACCGCCCGCCCAGCGGTGTCGGCGAGCCCGGCACCCCGCCGGTCGCACCGGCCCTGGCGAACGCCTGGTTTGCGCTGACCGGCGAGCGGCGCCGGCGCTTGCCGTTGGG
>CANFYD010000053.1 GCA_947450745.1 Burkholderiales bacterium | reverse complement strand
GGGCGTCGCGCGGCAGGCCGGCTTGGTAGAGCAATTCGACGAACTGCTGAGCCACAAACGGGGTCTGCTCGGCCGGTTTGGCCGCCACCGTGTTGCCGGTCACCAGGGCCGCCGCCACTTGACCGGCAAAAATCGCCAGCGGAAAGTTCCACGGGCTGATGCAGACGAAGACACCTCGGCCCTGCAAGCTGCTCGGATGGGCATTGGCCTGATCCGCAAAAACGTCGGACTCCGCCTGGTCGGCGTAGTAACGCAAAAAGTCCACCGCCTCGCGCACCTCGGCCACACAGTCGGCCTGGGTCTTGAACGCCTCCTTGACCAAGATGGCGCAGAACTCGGGCAGGCGCGCATCGAGGGTATCGGCGGCGCGGCGCAGCACGGCCGCACGGCTGGCGGCTGGCGTGGCATTCCAAGCGCTGAAGCCGGCCGCCAAGGCCTGCATCGCGGCCGCTACCTCGGCTGGCGTGGCCTCGGCCACCGGCAGCACCCGGCATTGGGCCAGCGCTTGCGCCAGCGGCTGGCGCTGCGCCAGATCGGTCAGGTCGGCACCGGTCGAGTTGGCGCGGCCCTGACCTTGGGCGTCCAGATAGAGCTGGCCGGGCAGGCGCAGTGCGCTGTCCGCTTGCAACTGCTCCAGCGGCGAGCCGAGCAGCTCGGGCAGGTGCACGCTGACATCCGCCAGTTGGTGAACAAAGGACGAATTGGCACCGTTCTCCAGCAAACGGCGCACCAGATAAGCCAGCAGATCACGATGCTCGCCCACCGGCGCGTAGATGCGGCAGGGGATGTTGCCGTCCTTCAGCACCTCGCGGTAGACGCCCTCGCCCATGCCGTGCAAGCGCTGCAACTCGAACTTGGCACCGCTGTTGCTGGCCATTTGCACGATCGCCGCGATAGTGCCAGCGTTGTGGCTGGCGAACTGCGGATAGATCACGTCGGCATGTTCGATCAAGGCCTGCGCGCAAGCCAGATAGGACACATCGGTGTGCTGCTTGTGGGTGAAGACCGGATAGGCGGCCAGGCCCAGCTCTTGGGCGCGCTTGATTTCGCCGTCCCAATAAGCGCCTTTGACCAGCCGCACCATCAAACGCAAGCCATGCTGGTGCGCAATGGCCGCCACCGCGTGAATCACCGGCAGCGCGCGGGTCTGGTAGGCCTGCACGGCCAAGCCAAAGCCCTGCCACTGCGGGAAGTGCGTGGCGATGCGGGCGGCCAGCGTGTCCAGCACGTCGAGCGACAGCTCCAGCCGATCGACCTCCTCGGCGTCGATGGTCAGGTTGATATTGGCCTGCGCAGCCAGCGTGATCAGCTCCCAGACGCGCGGCAAAGCCTCGGCAAAGACGCGCTCGCGCTGCAGCACTTCGTAGCGCGAAAACAGCGCGCTGAGCTTGATCGAAATGCCGTCGGCCACTTCGGGCGAAGCCGCCTTGGCCCCGTTGGCGCTGGCGATGGCCTTGATCGCGCCCACGTAAGCGGCGTGATAGCGCAGCGCGTCCGCCTCGGTGCGGGCACCTTCGCCCAGCATGTCGTAGGAGAAGCGCAACATCGGCTGCTCCTTGCGCGCGGCGGCCGCTTCGCCCAGCGCTTCCTTGATGTTTCGGCCCAGCACGAACTGCCGGCCCAGCAACTGGAGCGCCCGCACGGTGGCGCCGACCACCGTTTGCGCGCCCAGCCGGGTCATCAGGCCGCCCTGGCCTTCGGCGCTGGGCAGGAACTTCTTGGACAAGGAGATGGCCGAGGCCGACAGCGCGGCAAACAGCTTGTGCGGGCCGTCCGATGCACCGTCAAACTGGCCCCGGCCGAGCTGGTCGGCGGTCAGGGCGATGGCGGTGGGCGCATCGGGCACGCGCAGCAGCGCTTCGGCCAGCCGCATCAGCGCCAAGCCCTCGGCGCTGCTGATCGGGTATTCGCGCAGCAGCGACTCCATCGCCCAGAACGGTGCCGGATTGCTGCGCACCTGCTCGACCCAGGGGGCGGCCAAGGCGATGACGGCCGGCCAATCGAGCCTGTTATCCAAGCCTTGCGCCAGGGCGTTCACCACCGCCATCTCCTCGCGGTAGGGATCGGGCAGGCGGGCAGCTTCGGGCGGCAGGGCAAATGCGGTCATGGAAATCTCCGGGCTGGCAGTAATTCAGGAGACGGCGGCCTCCTAGTGAAGATCAGAACTTTAAAATGGGTGCGGCTGAATTACATTCAGATCATTCAAGCTTGGCTAGTGAAAAATCCCGTATGAGCAGCGACACAGAGCTGGATAAAACCGATGCCCGCATCTTGCGCGTGCTGCAAAGCGACGGCCGCATCTCGAACCTGAAACTGGCCGAGGCGGTGCACTTGTCGCCCACCGCCGTGCTGGAGCGCGTCAAACGGCTGACCCGCGACGGCTACATCCTCGGTTACGAGGCGCGGCTGAACCCGGCCAAGCTGGGTGCGGCGATGCTGGTCTTCATTGAAATTCTGCTCGACCGCACGGTGCAAGACGTGATGGACAACTTCAAGGCGGCGGTGCAAGCGCGGCCGGAAATCCTCGAATGTCATCTGGTCGCCGGCGGTTTCGACTACCTGCTGAAAACCCGCGTGTCCGACATGGGCGCCTACCGCGAGTTCATCGGCAGCGTCATCTGGACCCTGCCCGGCGTGCGCGAAACCCGCACCTATGCCGTGATGGAAGAAGTGAAGAACACGACGGCTTTGTCGTTTTAGCCTAGCTCCGGCAGTTGGACGCGGCCGAGTGGGCTGCGATCCGGTGCGATGGCAAGGCGCGACGACGTAGTGGGCTCTTTCCCACAAGGAGAAGCAACGCGGCCAGCGTGACGTAGCGCGGCTCAATCGGCTGCGTAGCGTTCTCACCCGAATGGTGACAGCGTGCGGGCATGGAAATCTCAATGGACATATGGCCTCCGAGGCGGTGGGGAGCGATCAACTGCCGGATCTAGGCTTAGGAGTGAGTCAACAGCGGAGCCCCCCCTTCCCCCGCTTGGGGGTGGTCGGGCGCGGGGAGTAGCTGCACTGTCCCCCGACATCCCCCGCTGACCCTCCGCTGGTGTGATGGGAATGCAGGCTCCGGTCGCCGAATACTTGAATCACGGTTCAGCCAGCCACGCGGAGTTCAAAATGCAAGCTCAGATCCAAACTCAAGTCAGCGTCCCAGCCCTCTCGGCCCAGACTGCCAGCCCGATCGCGATCACGATCACGATCAATTTGGACTCCGGCGAGCATGAGCGCTGCTGCGGCTGGTTCGACTCCAGCTACGAGCTGAGTCAGGGTGCCGAGGTCACCGAGGAGCTGGATGCCAGCGTGTTGCAGCTGTGGGTTTGGGCAACCGGCCCTGCGGCGACTCGTCATTGAACCTAGGAGTTGACCGCTCCCCACCGCCTCGAAGGCTCCATGTCTATTGAGATTTCTCTGCCCGCACGGCATCACCATTTGGGTGAGAGCGCTACGCAGCCGATTGCGCCGCGCTTCGGCACGCTGGCTGCGTTGCTTCTCCTTTTGGGCAAGAGCCCACTGCGTCGGCGCGCCTTGCCATCGCACCGTATCGCAGCCCACTCAGCCGCGTCCAACTGCCGGATCTAGGTTGAACGGCCGCAAAAGCTGCTGATGTTGCGGTTGTTTTGAACTCGGCGGGCGGTGCAAATCATGGCGCTGATAAGCCAGCACACGGCCGGACAACTGCAGTGACAGCTGCGTCACCCAATCGTGGCTGCGCGAGGCTGGCGCATTCAACGGCAACAACAGCAGCAGGCTGAGCACACCGACCGGCAACCAGAGCGGTGCGGCCACCGGCCGCTGCGGCGCAGGCGGCAGCGTCATCGCACTGGCCAAGGCCCCGAGGGCGAACCCCGCCACCGCCTCTGAAGTGGAATGAGCACCCACCTCCAAGCGCGAATAGGCAATCAGCGCGGCCAAGCCAAAAGCACAGGCCACGCCCCGCTGCTGCAGCCGTTGGCTCCGCCCCAGCAAAGCCGCCCAAGCCAGCATCGGCAGCGTCGCGGCGGACACCATCGCGTGGCCCGAAATGCCGGTGAAATCGAGCTCGGCCCAACCCCAGCCCCAGCCGATGAAGGCCAACTTGCTGGCCGTAGTCAGCGCGGTGGCAAGGCTCAAGCAGAGCAACCAACGCCGGGCCAGCGCGGCTTGCTCGGCCCGCAGCCACAGCCAAGCGGCCGCAGCTGCGGCCAGCGGGAACAGAATTTGCGCCTCACCCAAGCGGGTCAGCAGCAACCAGAAGGAGGAGCTTGTGAACATCACGCGATGCTAGCTTGACCGGCTCAGCGCCGAGGCCAAGCACCGTCCAAGCCGGGCCGAATTGCCAAAAACAAACGCTTTCGCGGCGCTCTGCCAGAGCTCAATAGACTTGCGGCACGACCATTTGCGGCGGCACGGGCAGGCGCTCGTAGTCCTCGTGACGCTCGCGCAGCGGCAAGATCACCGGCGCATGTTCGATCTCGTGATACGGCATTTGCGCCAGCAAATGGGTCATGCAGTTGAGGCGGGCCTTCTTTTTGTCGACCGCCTGCACCACCCACCAAGGCGCTTCGGCAATGTGGGTGCGCTCCATCATCACTTCCTTGGTCTTGGTGTATTCCTCCCAGCGGCGGCGCGACTCCAGGTCCATCGGGCTGAGCTTCCACTGCTTCAAGGGGTCATGAATACGCCCCAGGAAGCGCGAATGCTGCTCGTCGTCGGTGATCGAAAACCAGTATTTGATGACCTGGATGCCGGCGCGCACCAGCATCTTTTCGAACTCGGGGGTGGAGCGGAAGAACTCCTCATATTCCTCGTCGGAGCAAAAGCCCATCACCCGCTCGACGCCGGCGCGGTTGTACCAACTGCGGTCGAACAAGACCATTTCGCCGCCCGCCGGCAGATGCGAGATGTAGCGCTGGAAGTACCACTGCGTGCGCTCGCGGTCATTCGGTGCGGGCAAGGCTGCGACCCGGCAAACGCGCGGATTCAGCCGCTGGGTGATGCGCTTGATCACGCCGCCCTTGCCGGCCGCGTCACGGCCTTCAAAGATGATCACGGCCTTGTGTTTGGTGTGCACCACCCAGTCCTGCAGCTTGACCAGCTCGCCCTGCAGGCGGAACAGCTCCTGAAAATAGGCGCGGCGCTGGACCCGCTGCTCGGTCGTGAAGCTGTGACCACCGGCCGCCTCGTCGTAGGCCCGGTCGTCGATCTCCATCTCCAGCTCTTCGTCGTAGCTGTCGATCAGATCGGCCCGCATGCGCTGCATCAGCTCGGCTTGGTCTTCGGCGGTGTAGATCGGTTCATTGCTCATACGGGCCTGCTGGAAGTCTGAAAATCACCCCGACGGTGACTCGCAAAGTCTGGCATATCCAGATGACATCTTGATGACCAGCCGGGGCTGACTCAGCGTCGCTGCAGCTGGCCGTCCCGCAAGACCACCACATCGCCGGCTTGCAACTGTGGATCGTCGCGCTGCTCATGCGTTTGGGTACTGCCGTCCTTGTGGGCCAGTCGGATGACCCAGACGCGCTCGCTCTTGCTGCGCTTCTCGACCTCGTTGCCTGCCATGCCGCCAGCGACCGCGCCGCCGACGGTGGCGATCTGCTTGCCGGTGCCGCCGCCGATCTGGTTGCCCAGCAAGCCACCAAGCACGGCACCGCCGATGGCGCCCAGGCCGCTGCCCTGACCCTGGCGCTGCTCACTGCGCACCGACACCACGCGCGAGCATTCGTTGCAAAGCTTGGCCACCGGAGCAGGCTCATCGTCCACCGCCGGCTTATGGGCTGTCGACTTGGCTTCCACCACTCGAGATTCCGCCTTGCCAGTTTTGCTATCGACAGCAAGCTCTGCCGCCGCCGGTGGCTTGTCGTCCTGTGAGCGGCCGAGCGCATAAGCGCCCGCCAGCAGCACGGCCGTTACCGCGACCACCGCAATGGTCTGGCTAGCATTCAAGGGTAGTTTCATCAGTACTGCTCGGTTGATAACGATTGAACCTTAACGCAGGCCAGAGCGATCCGAACGACATGAAGTTGTAAGCACATGTCAGGCCCCAAGCGGGATCTCGGCCGGATATGCCGCTCGAAAATCAGGCCGGCAGCGCGATCATGCCCGCAACGGTGCCAGAGCGCGCTGAGCGGCCACAGTGTCCAATTCGCAGCGACGGGCCCAGTCGGTGACCTGGTCTTCGCCGATGCGACCGACATTAAAGTAGGCCGCCTCCGGGTGGGCCAAGTAAAAGCCCGACACGCTGGCAGCCGGCGTCATCGCCATCGATTCCGTCAGCCCCATGCCGATTTCTTCCGGTGCCAGCACTTTGAACAGATCGCGCTTGACCAAGTGGTCGGGGCAGGCCGGGTAGCCGGGTGCTGGGCGTATGCCTTGGTACTTTTCGGCTATCAGCGCGTCCACTTCGAGCGCCTCGTCGGCGGCGTAGCCCCAGAACTCGGTCCGCACGCGCTGGTGCAAGCGCTCGGCCAGCGCCTCGGCCAAGCGGTCGGCGATGGCCTTGAACATGATGGCGGAGTAGTCGTCCAGGTCGGCGATGAACTGGGCTTCCTTCTTCTCGATGCCCAAGCCGGCGGTGACCGCGAACAGGCCGATGTAGTCGGGCACCTGCCCGCTTTTCAATTGCTTGGGCGCGATGAAGTCGGACAAACAGCGATTCGGCCGCTTGACGCCGTCCACCACCGGCCGCTCGGACTGCATGCGCAGGCCGTGCCAAGTCATCAAGACCTCGGTGCGCGATTCGTCGCTGTAGATTTCGATGTCGTCGTCGTTGACCTGCGCGGCCGGGTAGAGCCCGAACACGCCGCTGGCCGTCAACCAGCGCCCGGCAATCAGGCGCTGCAACATGCGCTTGCCGTCGCTGAACACCCGCACCGCTTCGGCACCGACCACCTCATCCTTCAGGATCGCAGGGAAGGGCCCGGCCAGATCCCAGGTCTGGAAGAACGGTCCCCAGTCGATGCAGGCGGCCAGCTCGGCCAGGTCGTAATTGCGGATCACCCGGCGGCCGATGAATTTAGGCACCGGCGGCTGGTAGTTGGCCCAGTCGATCTGATGTTTGTTGGCCCGCGCCTGACCCAGGCTGACCATCGCCACCTGCTTCTTGTTGGCATGCAGATGGCGGACCTGCTCGTAATCGCTGCGCAGCTCGGCGATGAATTTGGCCGCGCGGTCATCGGACAACAGGTCGCTGCAGACGCCGACGCTGCGCGACGCGTCCGGCACATAGACCACCGGCCCTTCGTAATGCGGCGAAATCTTCACCGCCGTGTGGACCCGGCTGCAGGTGGCCCCGCCGATCAGCAGCGGTGTCTTGCGCGAGCGGAAGTGCTCGTCGCGCTGCATCTCGGCCGCCACATGCTGCATTTCCTCCAGGCTGGGCGTGATCAGGCCGCTCAGGCCGATGATGTCCGCGCCTTCGGCCTTGGCGCGCGCCAGGATGTCCTGGCAGGACACCATCACGCCCATATTGACGACCTCGAAGTTGTTGCACTGCAAGACCACGGTGACGATGTTCTTGCCGATGTCGTGCACATCGCCCTTGACGGTGGCGATGACGATCTTGCCGCGTGCTTTCGCTTCGCCCCCGGCGGCCACCAGCGCCAGCTTTTCCGCCTCGATATACGGCAGCAGATGCGCCACCGCCTGCTTCATCACCCGCGCCGACTTGACCACCTGTGGCAAGAACATCTTGCCGGCACCGAAGCGGTCACCGACCACATTCATGCCGGCCATCAGCGGACCTTCGATCACATGCAGCGGTCGGCCGCCGTCGGCCTGGATGGCAACCCAGGCCTCCTCGGTGTCATTGACGATGAATTCGGTGATGCCGTGCACCAGCGAGTGGCTGAGCCGCTCGTTGACATCGCCGGCCCGCCAGGCCAGCCGCGCCGTGTCGTCGATCGACATGCCCTTGGCCCGCTCGGCCACTTCGATCAAGCGCTCGCCGGAATCGGCGCGGCGGTTCAGCACCACGTCCTCGACACGCTCGCGCAGCTCGGCGTCGAGGTCGTCATACACGCCCACCATGCCGGCGTTGACGATGCCCATGTCCATGCCGGCCTGGATCGCGTGAAACAGGAAGACGGTGTGGATGGCCTCGCGCACCGGGTCGTTGCCACGGAAGCTGAAGGACACGTTCGACACCCCGCCGCTGACCTTGGCACCGGGCAGGTTCTGCTTGATCCAGCGCGTCGCGTTGATGAAATCGACGGCGTAGTTGTTGTGCTCTTCGATGCCGGTGGCGATGGCGAAGATGTTCGGGTCAAAGATGATGTCCTCGGCCGGAAAGCCCACCTCATCGACCAGGATGCGGTAAGCGCGGGCGCAGATTTCGGTCTTGCGCTCGAAGGTGTCGGCCTGCCCCTTTTCGTCGAACGCCATCACCACGGCGGCCGCGCCGTAGCGGCGCACCAGCTTGGCTTGACGCCTGAACTCGGCCTCGCCCTCCTTCATCGAAATCGAATTGACGATGCCCTTGCCCTGAATGCACTTCAGACCGGCCTCGATGACGCTCCATTTGGAGCTGTCGATCATGATGGGCACCCGAGAAATTTCAGGCTCGCCGGCCAGCAGGTTCAAAAACCGCACCATCGCGGCCTGGCTGTCCAGCATCGCCTCGTCCATGTTGATGTCGATCACCTGCGCGCCGTTCTCGACCTGCTGGCGTGCCACGGCCAACGCATCTTCGAACTGCCCGTTCAGGATCAAGCGCGCAAACGCCTTCGAACCGGTGACGTTGGTGCGCTCGCCAATGTTGACGAACAAGCTGCCCGTGCCAATTTGCACCGGCTCCAGGCCGGACAACTTCATCGGCGGAGGAACAGCGGCGGCGGTGGCAGAGGAAAAAGCGGGGAATGCAGCGGCGAAATTTTCAGACATGGCGGCCTCAACAGAAACAAATGGGCTGCGGGCTCACCGCAGCCACGCTTTCGTGGATCAGTGAGCGCCGTTGTCTGCGGGCAGACAGCCCACTGGTTCGAGCCTGGCAAGCGCGGGCGCTGCTAATAGTGCGGAATTCAGCAAAATCAACCCGGTTTGTCGCAACACTCCTCAAACTGACCCGGATTTTAGCCGCAGCCGTCGGTTCAAGTTGGCAGCCACGCAGCCGACAATACAGCTGACACACCTCGGAGCCCCCTTGGACCTGATACCCCTACCACCCAACAGCCTGCGCGTCGGCCAAGTGCTGACGTTTTCAGTACGCGATGCCACCGGCAAGCTGCTGATTGCGCCTGGCCAGCAGTTGCAGAACACGCCCTTGGTGCAGAACATCATTGCCCGCGGTGCCTGGATGGTGGCGCGTGAAACGATGGCGTATCAGCGCGCTCTGGCTCACAAGATGGATCAGATGATGCACCAGGGTGCCAACCTGGGCGACATCGTCAAGGCGCAGGCCGACGTGCGGCAAGACCGGCAATCAAAGGTCGAGCTGGGCGAGCAAGCGGCCTGGTTAGATTTTCAATCGCAAGCCCACAGCCTGCTGCGCGAGCCACGCGCCGAGGATTTTCAGCCGCGCTTTCAGCAATTGCACAACGATGCGCTCGCGCGCCTGCTGCAACGGCCCGACCCGGTGTTGATGATGTTGATCTTCGACGCCAGCCAGGACTTCCGGCAATACAGCGCCAAGCACGCCATGCTTTGTTTCGTCGTGTCCGAGCTGTGCGCGCGCCAGCTCGGTTGGTCGGACGAATGGCGCTTGGCGCTGACGCAAGCGGCCTTGAGCATGAATCTCAGCATCAGCGTCCAGCAAGATCAGTTGGCAGCGCTGGAAGACGAGCCAACCCACAAGCAGCGGCAAGGTTTGGACGCCCATGGTGACAATTCCGCCGACCTGCTGCAAAGCCTGGGCGTCAGCTCCGAGCTGTGGCTGCAAGCGGTGCGCTTGCATCATGATGTCGGCCCCGGCCCGTTGGCTGAGCGCTCAGCCGGTGAACAACTCGGCCGGGTGCTGCGCCGTATCGACCTGTTCTGTGCGCGCCTGAGCCCACGCCGCTCGCGCCAGGCACTGGCCGGTGCCTCGGCCGCCCGCACCGTCTATTTGGACGAGTTGCAAAAGCCCGACGCCGCCGGTGCCGCCCTGATCAAGACGATGGGGCTCTACCCACCGGGCAGCTTGGTGCGGCTGGCGAATGGCGAAGTCGGCATCGTGTTCAAGCGCGGCCACAGCGCGACCGAACCGATGGTGGCTGCCGTGTTGGGCAAGAGCGGCAACCCGCTCAGCGAGCCGGTACCGCGCGACACCCGGCTCCCCACGCAAGCGATCGCCGCCAGCTTGGCACCGCATGAGATGAAGCTGATCGTCAAGATGGAAAAGCTGCTGAAGCTGAATTAACAGCAATTTAGGCGCTTGGCGTTCGCGGAGAAACGGCGTGTTTGCGGGATCAGCCCCAAAACTGTTCGGATAGAGCCCATCAATCCGCCACCAGCTCGCTGAAAAACTTGGCACCGGTGGGCCGTGGCTGGTAGGCGGACACGCGTTGGGCGATCGCGGCGATGTGCTCGGGCGTGGTGCCGCAGCAGCCACCGGCGATGTTCAAAAAGCCGCTTTTGGCGAACTCTTCCATCAAGCGGCCGGTCACGTCCGGCGTTTCGTCAAAGCCGGTGTCGCTCATCGGGTTGGGCAGACCGGCATTCGGGTAGCAGCTGATGGCGGTGGCGCCGGCGGCGCGCGACAGCTCCTCGATGTAGGGCCGCATCAGCGTGGCCCCGAGCGCGCAATTGAGGCCGATCGCCAGCGGCCGGGCGTGCCGCACCGAATGCCAGAAGGCCGTCACCGTCTGGCCCGACAAGATGCGCCCCGACGCATCGGTCACCGTGCCGGAGATGATCACCGGCACGCGCTCGCCGGTGTCTTCCATCAGCTCATCGAGCGCAAAAATCGCGGCCTTGGCGTTCAAGGTGTCGAAGATGGTTTCAACCAGAAACAGATCAACTCCGCCTTCCAGCAAGGCCTTGGCTTGGTCGTAATAGGCGGCGCGCAGGGTGTCGAAATCGACATTGCGGGCCCCGGCGTCGTTGACATCGGGGCTGATGCTGGCGGTGCGCGGTGTGGGGCCCAAGGCGCCGGCGGCAAAGCGGGGTTTGTCCGGCGTGCTGTATTTGTCGCAGGCCTGGCGCGCCAAGCGTGCTGCTGCCACGTTCATCTCGTAGGCATAGGCTTCGAGGCCGTAATCCTCTTGAGCCACCGAGGTGGCGCCAAAGGTATTGGTCTCGATGATGTCGGCACCGGCGGCCAGATATTGCTCGTGAATCTCCAGAATCACCTCGGGACGGGTGAACTGCAACAACTCGTTGTTGCCCTTCAGGTCCTTCGGATGATCGGCGAAGCGGCTGCCGCGGTAATCGGCCTCGCCCAGCTTGTAGCGCTGGATCATGGTGCCCATGGCGCCGTCAAGAATGACAATGCGCTGTTGCAAAATGCCGGGCAGCAGCGCGCCGCGAGTGAAAGTGGTGGAAGCGTTCATCGCGCCATTGTAGAAACTCAGCTCAAGCCCCACTCGATGCACCGCCACTGCAACACTGTGGCACTGGCGGCAGCCGGCTCAGCGCCGGGCGGCAGGCCGGCCGCGTGCGCCGCGCTGGTCGCGTGCATCACGCCCACCCGCACCGGCTTCGCGCTCGTTGGGCCGCTCGCGGCCACCGCGTGCCGGCTGGGCCGGGCGAGCTTCACGCACCGGCTGGGCCAAGCGCTCGGCGCGCGCAATGTCGAGCAGACCGGGCAATTCCTCGGCCGTCACGCCCTTCAGAGCGCAGAAGTTGGGCAGTGTCAGCGTGGTGATTTCAAAGTCATGCAGCAAACCGGCGCGGTTGTGGCGCTGCTGCTGTTCCAGCTCGATCCGCTCTTGCTCCAGGCCGACGCGTTCTTGCTGCAAGCCGCGGCGGCGTGTCAGCTCCTCGCGGGCGGCGAGCCGGTGTTCGTCGGTCAACTCGCTGGCGGGCTGGCCGTCCAAGTCGTAGCGGTGCGTGGCCTTGCCCAGCGCAATCAAATAACCGGTGTTGCCGGTGTGGCGGCGCAAGAAGGCGGACAACTGCGTTTTCGTGAAAACGCCAGGAGCACGCTCTTGAATGTCGGCTTGCACCCGCAGCTTCAGCGGCTTGAAGGCGTTGCCGCCGAACAGGGCCGGGAACAAGCCCTTCAATTTGGCCGCGCAGGCGGCGGGGGTCAACTCGTTGGCGACCAGCGCAGCCGCAGGCGCGGCCGTTGCAAGCGCGGGTTCAGCCTCGGCAGCCACCCCGGTGCTTGTCTCGGCCGCCAGCTCAGGCGCTATTTCCGTGGCGAGCTCAGTCGGGGCAACTTGCGTCGCGACCTCAGTCGTTGCGACGGGCGTCGCTGCTTCAGGCATCGTGGCATCGGTAGGCTCGGCAATCGAGGCGGCGGACGGCTGGGTGGTGGTGTCGTTCATGGGCAAGCGCTGGGCAACTACTGAAAGGATCGAAGCGCGTATTGTCCACTGGACAGCTAGGAGTCTGCGCGGCAGAAGGATCGGCGGCTGCAATGCGGCCGCAGCGGTCCATTTTTCACCGTCTTTTCGCCCCATAGCGGAGCTATGAAGCTTCAAATCCGGCAAAAACTGTCCTCGCTGGG
>CANFYD010000052.1 GCA_947450745.1 Burkholderiales bacterium | reverse complement strand
GGCCGAGCGAATAGCCCCGAGCCCCTCACCGGATCACCTCGCTGATGCGGTTGCCGTTGTTGTCGGTGCCCACCAGTTGCAGCGGGCCGGCCAGCAGCGTCGGAAAGTCGAAGCTGAAGACCGGGTTTTCACTGATGGGCTCGAAGGTTTTGATCCGCATCAGTTCGTGCCCGGTGGCGTCCAGCAGGGACAGGCGGTTGACAAAAAAAGCGGGCACGCCGCCGACCAGGCCGGTGTCCATCGGATGCATGATGCGCAGCCGCAACCGTGTGCCGGCTTCCACCGCGCCGGCCGGTGTGCTGCGCGCAAAGCTGCGGGCGCTGACTTCGCCGAGCGTGCGCGACCAACTGCCGTCGCCGCGCGTCACCGCCGGTGCGGTGCAGCCGCCACCGGCCGACTCGATCCACGCGCCGCCCACATGCCAGATGCCGTCCCGCGTCTTGACTGCCGCCCGCACGGGGCTGGCCTGTTCCAATTTGAAACGAAAGCTGACCGCCGGCACGGCCCCCAGCGGGAAGTACTCCAGCACCTTGCGGATCGGGTTGCGGTCCACCATCACGATGATTTGTTCGACCTCGGCCAAGCCCTCGGCCGACACGCTGACCGGCACATTCATCGCGTCCTCGGCAAACGCCGGGCCGCGCACCTGCACACGGGCATCAAAGCGCACCACCGCGCCGGGGCCCAGGTACTCGCGCTGCATGTCCGGCCAGGGCGCGGAGTCGAACGGGTCCGTCGTGGCTGTGTCACCGCTCTTGGCCTCTGCCCGGGCAAATCCAGATGCCGCGCACAGCAGCAAGAGCAGGCTCAACAGCGCTGCTGTCGAAGCCCGGCCCGGTCGTCGATCACCTGTTACATGATTGCGCATCGTTGTCTCCTGTGTCTCTTGTGGCTCTGGCGAAGCAAGATCCACGCCGAGCCGCGCCACAGAATCAACGGTTTGCCCGGCAAAATATCTGCCGTTCAATTCATTTCAGCTTCGGCTGTCTCAGCCATGCGTTTGTTGCAATACAAAGATCTTGATCTGAAGCGCGTCAAGCCGGCTTTTGCCAAGGTGCGCGCCGCCATCGAGGCGAACGATTTCAAAAGCCCGGATGTCAAGAAGCTGCACTCCGGTGCTTATTACCGGGCCAAGCTGGACGCCAGCAACCGGCTGCTGCTGCAATTTGCCCAGGTCGGCGGTGAGACGGTTTGCCTGGCGCTGGAGGTGATCGCCAACCACGCTTACGAAAAATCACGCTTCTTGCGCGGTGCGGCGGTGGATGAAGCCAAGATCGAGCTGGAAGCCAGCGCCGACCCGGCCGCGCTGCCGGTGGCCGACACCCTGGCCCTGCGCTGCTTGCACGCCACGCGAGTGGAGTTCGAGCTGCTCGACAAGCCCATCGTTTTTGATGATGCACAAGAGGCCGTGCGGCGTCTGCCCGCGCCGGTGGTGCTGGTCGGCTCGGCCGGGTCTGGCAAGACGGCGGTCACGCTGGTCAAGCTGCGCGAGGCTCAGGGGCGGGTGCTTTACGTCACCGAATCGCCCTATCTGGCGCAGTCGGCTCGGGCCCTGTACGGCGCTCATGGCTATGAAAACACCGGCCAGGAGGCCGAGTTCCTCAGCTACCGGGAGTTCCTGGAAACGTTGCGCGTGCCGCCGGGCCGTGAGCTGAACTTCAACGCGTTTCAAGCCTGGTTTACCCGCCACCGCGAGTCTGCCCGCGCCTTGGGTGAGCTGGACGCCCACGCCTTGTTCGAGGAGTTTCGTGGCGTGATCGGCGCGCAGCCGGCCGGGCCGCTGAGCTTGGCTGACTACCTGGCACTGGGCACGCGCCAAAGTTTGCTGGCGCCAGAATCCCGGGCGGCGGCGCATGCGCTGTTCACCCGCTACCGCCAGTGGCTGCAGGACGCGGGCTTGTTCGACCTGAATCTGGTCGCGGCGGAATGGCGGCCGTTGGCACAGCCGATCTACGACTTCATCGTCATCGACGAGGTGCAAGACCTGACCGCCGTGCAACTGGCGCTGGTACTGGCTTGCTTGAAGGCACCGGGGCAGTTCTTGCTGTGCGGCGATTCGAACCAGATCGTGCATCCGAACTTTTTCTCCTGGGCGGCAGTGCGCAGCCTGTTCTGGGCCGGGCTGGCCGGGGCGGCGGCGCAGCAGCAAACATTGCAGGTGCTGCAGACCAATTTCCGCAACACGCGGGCGGTGACGGCGCTGGCCAACGGGCTGCTCAAGATCAAGCAGGCCCGTTTTGGCTCGATCGACCGCGAGAGCAATTTCTTGGTGGAAAGTGCGTCCGGGCAGGCCGGCGAGGTGCGGCTGCTGGCCGCCCGCGACGCCACCATCAAGCAGCTCGATGCCAGCACGCGCGGCTCGGTGCATCACGCGGTGATCGTGCTGCGGGACGAAGATAAGGCGCGGGCGCGCGAGCTGTTCCGCACGCCGCTGGTGTTTTCGGTGCACGAGGCCAAGGGGCTGGAATACGCCCATGTCGTGATGCTGTCCATCGTTTCGGGGCAGCGCGCCGCCTATGCCGAGGTGTGCGAGGGGGTGACGGCGAAGGATCTGGAGGTCGAAGAGCTGGTCTACCGGCGCGGCCGCGACAAGGCCGACAAATCGCTCGAGCTGTACAAGTTCTACGTCAATGCGCTGTATGTGGCGATGACGCGGGCGGTGGAAAGCCTGACGCTGGTGGAGTCCGACACCGGCCACCCCTTGTTTGAACTGCTGGGGTTGCAAGCCGGCGAGGCCAGGGCGGACGCCGCGCAGACGTCCAGCAAGGAGGAGTGGGCGCGCGAGGCGCGCAAGCTTGAATTGCAGGGCAAGGAGGAGCAGGCCCAGGCGATTCGAGAGACGTTCCTGCAGGGCAAACCGGTGCCCTGGATGCCGTGGAGTCAGGCGCTGATGGAGGAGCTGACCCCGAAGGCGCTGGACCGCAGCAACCCGAGCAACAAGCCCCGGCAGACGCTGCTGGACTACGCCATGTGGCATGCCCAGCCGGTCTGGATTGAAAATTTGGCCGCCGCACAGTTTCAAGCGGCCCGCAACATGGTGCCCGGCGGTGAGTTTGGCTACCTTGATGCGCTGAGCATCAGCAATTTCCAAGAGCGCAAGCTTGCACAACAGCAGCATGAGCAGGCGTGGCGCACGATGGGCACGCTGCGGCAGCGCCATCTGCAGCCCTACGCCGCCAAGAATTTCAAGGACATCTTGCGGGTCTGCGACACCTATGGCGTCGACCACCGCGGTCCTGTCGGCGCGACGCCGCTGATGCTGGCCGCGCGCGTGGGCAACACCGCGCTGGTGGACGCGCTACTGGCCAAGGGGGCAGACCCGTTGGCCGAGGACGAGTTCGGCCACACGGCTTGGTTGCAGGCGCTCAATCAGGGGATGGAAGACGAAGGCTTTGCCAAGTTCGCGCTGGGCCCGATGTTCGACCGCTTGGCCCCGCCCTCTCTGGATGTGCAAGTGGACGGGCGCCTGTTGCGCCTGGACAGCCATCAGGGCGAGTACTGGGTGCTGAACTTGATGCTGGCGGGCATCAAGACGCAGTGGTCGCGCTGCAACTCCGTGACCTTGAGCGACCCACACAAATATGGCACCGGTTTCTTTGCCGAGCAATTGCACCGGACGATGGAAAACTTTCCCAACTACCTCTGGCGCGAACAGCGGCGCAAGCGCATTTATTTCAACCAAGTGCTGGCCAGGGCCGAAGCGGACAGCGGCTACAAGCCGGCGCGCAAGTTGTGGTGCCGCACCCGCAATGGCTTTTACCTGCCCAACCCGGCGCTGCTGCTGCGCAAGGGCGATGCTTGGGTGCCGGTCTACACCGCGCTCAACCTCGGCTGGGTTGACGCCGGCTGCGGCAATCCCCAGCTGTTTTACGTCACACCCGCCGGCGCTGTGCAGTCCTTGCTGGACGGCCAGGCCGCGCCGGTGTTGTGAGCCGGCTGTGACGTAGGGCGGGTCTGGACCCGCGGGCTTTCTCCCCCCTGGCCACCGACTCCACCACAACCGGCCGGGCTGCGCCAATGGCCACCCGTCAACGCCACCATGCGGGTCACGACCCGCCCTACGAATGCCGGCTCAGCCCTCGACCCGACTGGGCCTGTGAAAACGGATCGCTTGCGGCGGGGCGGCGGCGCTTGATGCTTGCGCGCGCGCTCGCAGTTGGCCGCAGCCGCCGTCCACATCCTGGCCGGCCGAGTCGCGCAGCTTGGTCAGCACGCCGCGTTGATGCAGGTCGGCGGCGATGGCGCGGGCGCGCTCCCAGCTCGGGCGTTTGAAGTCCACGCCGGGAATCTGGTTGTACGGAATCATGTTCAGCAGCGCGTATTTGCCCTTCAGCAAACGCACGATCCCGTCCATCTCGTCGGGCCCGTCGTTGATGCCCTCAAGCAGCGTCCATTGGTACTGGATCGGGTAGCCGGTGGCCAGCGCATAACGCTCGCCCATGTCCACCAACTCGTCCGGCGTCATCTTTGGTGCGTGCGGCAGCAGGCGTTCGCGCAAGGCCTGCTTGCTGCTGTGCAGCGACAGCGCCAGCGCCGGCTTGACCACGCCCGCACTCAGCCGCTCGAACAGCCGCGGGTCACCGACGCTGGAAAAGACCAGGTTCTTGTGGCCGATATTGCCCTGTGTGCCGAGCAGATCAATTGCTTCCAGCACGTTGTCCAGGTTGTGCGCCGGCTCGCCCATGCCCATGAAAACGACCTTGTTGACCGCCCGCTGGCCGCGCGCCAGCACCACTTGCGCAACGATTTCGCCGCTCGTCACTTGGCGGATCAGCCCCTCGCGCCCGGTCATGCAGAACAGGCAGCCGACGGCGCAACCGACCTGGGACGACACGCACAGCCCGCCGCGCGGCAACAGCACGCTTTCCACCGTCAGCCCATCGGCCAAGCCGACCAGCAAACGGGCCGAGCCGTCCTCGCCGGGGTGGCTGGAAAGCAGGCGGGCGAGGCCCTGCAGCTCGGCGTCCAGCGCCGGCAGGGCGTCGCGCAGGGTGAGCGGCAGATAGTCCTTCGGTCGGCGGCGGCCCTGGTCATGCGGGCGCGCTTGCACCCAGTCCCGCAGCACGCGTTGCTCGTGGCAGGGCAGCGCGCCCAGGGCATGCAAGCGTTGTTGCAGATGTTCGATGCGCATGGGTTCTGGGCGGAGTCTTGTCAGTAAGGGGAGGACGTGTGAACGGGCGATTATCGGGGTTGGCGCAACGCTGCCAGGACGAGCGCAGCGGCGCGTCGGCTAAGCTGCACGTCCATGAGAAGCCTGCCGTGAGATGCCTGCCGTGAGTGAGTGCCGATGATTGTCAGAGACCGCCCCTCGGGCTGGCAGCTGTTCCTGGTGGTGCGCGGCTCGGTGCTGAAGCAGATCCGCTGGGTGCTGCTCGGCAATATCGCGGTGGCCATCGCGGTGACCTGGTCGCACGGTGCCTTGTTCCACTACAAGGTCACGCTGACGGCCATTCCGTTCACCTTGATCGGCCTGCCGCTGGCGATTTTCCTGGGCTTTCGCAACACCGCTGCTTACGACCGCTACTGGGAAGCGCGCAAGCTCTGGGGCGAATTGCTGTTGCGCAGCCGCTGCCTGGCGCGCCAATGTTTGACGCTGATTGACGACCCCGCTGCGGCTGCGTTGCCTGTGCAATTGCCAAAGCCAGCCCCTGAACTTGCCGATCTTGCCGACCTGCGAGTGCGGATGATCTACCGCGCGATCGCCTTTTGCCAGGCTCTCAAGCATCAACTGCGCGCCACACCCGATGCCGCCGGTGAGGTGCAAGCGTTGCTGCTGCCGCAGGAGTGGCAGGCCCTGCTGGACGGCCGCGCCAACCGGCCCGCTGCGCTGATGATGACGATGGGGGCCGACTTGACGGCCTGCCGCAAGCAGGGCCGCATCGACTCGGTGCTGACTGCGGCCATCGACCAAACGCTGAGCGCGATGACCGGTGCGGCGGCGGCCTGCGAGCGCATCAAGAGCTCGCCACTGCCTTTCTCGTACACCTTGCTGCTGCACCGCACCGCGTATATGTATTGCTTTTTGCTGCCTTTCGGCTTGGTCGATAGCATCGGCTTGATGACGCCGTTCGTGGTCGGCATCGTGGCCTACACCTTCTTTGGCCTGGACGCGCTGGGGGACGAGATCGAGGAGCCGTTTGGCCTGGTGCCCAACGATTTGCCGCTGGACGCGATCTGCCGCACGATTGAAATCGATCTGCGCCAAGCGCTGGGCGAGACCGATGTGCCGCCGCTGCTGCTGCCGGTGGACTATTGTTTGATGTGATGTGATGTGAAGTGATGTGAGCTGATGCCCATGATGATTGATGTGATCGGCACGCTGCCGCGCTGTTTTGCCCTGGTGCCCGCTGCGGGCGTGGGCGCGCGTTCGGGTGCCGCCGGCCCCAAGCAATATGTGAGCTTGGCCGGCCGGCCGATGCTGGCCCACACCTTGGCTGCGCTGGCCCAGGTGCCCGGCTTGGCCGCCACACTGGTCGTGCTGTCGGCCGAGGATGATCAATTCGAGGCGGCAGTGCCGGAGTTTCAGGGCGAAGCCTGCTGGGTGGCCCGGTGCGGCGGCGAGAGCAGGGCCGACAGCGTCGCCAACGGCCTGGATGAATTGATCGCCCGTGGCGCGCAGCCGCACGACTGGGTGCTGGTGCACGACGCCGCCCGCTGCCTGCTGCGGCCCGAATGGGTGACTCGCTTGATGGCCGCTTGCGAGCCGGACGAGGTGGGCGGTTTGCTGGCCCTGCCCATGGCCGATACCTTGAAAGCCTCTGGCGACGGCCGCGTCACCGCGACGCTGGACCGGCAGGGCAAATGGGCGGCGCAGACCCCGCAGATGTTCCGCCTGGGCCTGCTCAAACCGGCACTGCAGCTGGCCCTGTCACCGGGATTTGAAGCGAGCAAGGGCATGGCCGTGACCGATGAGGCCAGCGCCGTCGAAGCGCTCGGCCACAGCCCGCTGCTGGTGGAAAGCTCGCTGGAAAACTTCAAGGTCACCTGGCCGGACGATTTCGCGCTGGCCGAACGCTTGCTGCGCAACCGTTGAGGATTGCGTGCTGCGCGCCGTTCGGACTTTTCGGGCTTGCGCTAAGCTGCGCCGCTCCACTTGACTGCAGAACAACTACCGATGGCCGCTAATCCAATGACCCCAACGCTCCCGATGATCCGGATTGGTGAAGGCTGGGACACCCATGCCCTGGTGACGGGCCGGCCGTTGATTCTGGGCGGCGTGACCATCCCGCACAGCCACGGCTTGCTTGGCCATTCCGATGCCGATGCCTTGGCCCATGCCATCACCGATGCCTTGCTCGGCGCCGCCGGTCTGGCGGATATCGGCAAGCTGTTCCCCGACACTGCGGCGCAGTTCAAGGGTGCTGACTCGATGCTGTTGCTGACGGCCGCTTACGCCCAGGTCCGCACGGCCGGCTGGCAGATCGTCAACATCGACGCCACCATCGTGGCGCAAGCCCCCAAAATGGCACCCCACATCCCGGCCATGCGCGCCCGGCTCGGCGAAGCACTGGGCATCACCGCAGCGCAAATCAATGTGAAAGCCAAAACGGCCGAAAAAATGGGCCCGGTGGGCGAGGGTTTGGCGATGGAGGCCCGCGCAGTCTGCTTGCTCTGCTCGCTTTAAAGGTGCCTACGTAGGGCGGATCAAGATCCGCGATCTTCCCTAAACCACTGAATCTCAAGTCGCCTTTTGCAGTCGTATCACCGTGCTCAGCCCGCCACCCAGGGCGTTGGTGATCTCCAGCTGACCGCCCAGGCGCTGCACCGATTTTTCGACGATGGCCAGGCCCAGGCCGGCGCCATTGGCGGCGGTGCGCGCTGCGTCGCCGCGAAAGAACGGCGTCGTCAGGCGCGACAGTTTGTCGGGCGGCACGCCGGGTCCGAAGTCCCGTACTTGCACGCAGACCCAGGGGCCGCTGACGCTACATCTGACCTCGACGTAGGCACCGTCGTCCGGCCCGTGGCCATAGCGGCGGGCGTTCTCGAACAGGTTCAGCAGCACTCGGCCCAGCTCCGTTTCGTCGGCCCACACTTTTAAATCAAGCGGCAGCTCGATGTGGATGCGGATCTGCTGCGGGTCCCGAAAGCCCTTGGCCTCGCGCTCGATCAGCTCCGCCAGCACGATCGGCTCCAACTTCAGCTCGGACGGCCGGGCGTAGTCCATGAACTTCTGGATGATGGCGTCGAGCTGGTCGATGTCTTGCGCCATGAACTGGCGGGCTTGTTCGTCCGGCACACTCATCTCGGCCTCCAGCCGCAGCCGTGCCAAGGGCGTGCGCAAATCATGCGAGATGCCCGCCAGCATCACCGTGCGGTCCTCCTCCATTTTGGCCAGCTCGCGCGCCATCCGGTTGAAGCCCATATTGACGTCGCGAATCTCGCTGGTGCGGGTGGTTTCGTCCAGGCGCGAGTCGTATTCGCCCTCGCGGATGCGGTGGGCTGCCACGCTCAAATCGCGCAGCGGTTGGTTGATCAAGCTGGCGATGGCGGCCGAGCCCAGCGCGGTGGCCGTCAGGGCGATGACGATCCACCACCAATGCGTGGGCATCACCACCGACGACGGCGCGCCGCTGGTTTGCAACCAATAGCCGTCGCCGCCAATGCCGAAGCGCACCCACAGACCGGCTTCGCCATTGACGCTGCGGGCCACCAAGGTGTCCGGCCCCAGTTGGCTGCGCAACTGCGCCGCCAATTGCTCGGCAAAGGGGCTCATGTCGTAGGGCTGCCAGCGGTCAACGCTCTCGGCCACGCGCACTTGCACCGTTTTGCTGCGGGCCAGCGAGCTCAGCACGGCGACCCGGTTGATGCTGTCGGTGTTGCCCAGCGCCACCCGGCTCAAGTTGACCAGACCGGCCAGTTGCCGAGCCGATTCCAGCGCTCGCGGTTCGGCCTCCAGCACCTTGAACGTTTGCTGCCAAGCCAGCACGCCGCCGGCCAGCAACAGGGCCAGCAGGGCAAAGGTACGCCAGAACAGGTTCAGCGCGAGGTGAGGGCGGGACATGGTTTGGCTTGGAGAGAGTTGTTTTCGGCGCAGAACCCGCTTGAAGTGTTGGGGTCAGAGCTACTCGCTGCGCTTGGGCGGTCTGACCCACAAGGACAAAGATGGTTGGGGTCAGAGCTACTCACGGGTCCGTTCGGGCGATCTGACCCACAAAACCCGCCTGAAGTGTTGGGGTCAGAGCTACTCACGAGTACGTTCGGGCGATCTGACCCACAATTTCTTAAGTTTCATCGGGAACGAAAACATAACCCACGCCCCAGACGGTCTGGATGTAGCGCGGCTGGGCGGGGTCGGTTTCAAGCAATTTGCGCAGGCGGGAGATCTGCACGTCGAGGCTGCGGTCAAACGGTTCGAAATCGCGGCCACGGGCCAGTTGCGCCAGCTTGTCGCGGCTCAGCGGTTGGCGCGGGTGGCGTACCAGCGCCTTCAGCATCGAGAACTCGCCGGTGGTCAGGGGCAGCACTTCGCCGTCGCGCGACAGGCGGCGCAGCGCCAAGTCGAATTCGAACGGGCCGAAGCTGACCGTCATCGGCTCCTTCGACGGCGCGCCGGGTGCTTCCACCGCCGGGCGGCGGCGCAGCACGGCGTTGATGCGGGCCAGCAATTCGCGCGGGTTGAACGGCTTGCTCAGGTAGTCGTCCGCGCCGACCTCCAGGCCGACGATGCGGTCCACCTCTTCGACCTTGGCCGTCAGCATGATGATGGGCGTGTTGTCATTGCCGGAGCGCAGGCGGCGGCAGATCGTCAGCCCGTCTTCGCCGGGCAGCATCAGGTCCAGCACGATCAGGTCCACTGTCTCGCGGGTCAGCTGCTTGGTCAGCGCGCGGCCGTCTTCGGCCAACAGCACATCAAAGCCCTCTTGCGTCAGGTAGCGGCGCAGCAGATCGCGGATGCGCGCGTCGTCATCGACGACCAGAATGCGGTTCGGTCTTGGGTTGCTGGCGTTGATCATTGTGGTCCTAGCCGATTTGTAACAGCCCGGATTGTGAGCGCGTTTTGGTGCTTGTTACATGTTGTCGAGGCCACCGTTACAGCTCCGTAACATCTTGCCCGTCAACGGATTTGGCTTTTTGGGCGCTACTCTTGGGTATGTCACCACTCTAGGAATGCGCATGAAAAAAGCTTTGACCCTGCTCTTGCTGGCCGCTGTTGGCCAGCTCGCTTTGGCCGCCCAGCCCGGCCAAGTTGCCGACAACCAGCCCCGTGACCGCTTGAATCTGACGGCCTCAGCCAGCGTCGAGGTGACGCGCGACGTGTTGGGCGTGACCTTCTCGACCACCAAGGAAGGCATTGACGCGGCTGCCGTGCAGAACGCCCTCAAACAGGCGCTGGACGCCGCGCTGGCCGAGGCCAGAAAGATCGCCAAACCGGGCCAAGTTGATGTGCAGACGGGCAACTTTTCGCTCTACCCGCGCTACGCCGCCAAGGGCGGCATCACCGGTTGGCAGGGCACGGCCGAGTTGTTGGTGGAAGGCCGCGACACCGCTGCCATTGCGCAATTGACCGGCCGCATCGGCAGCATGGCAATCGCCCGGGTGGGCTACAGCTTGTCGAAGGAGCAGCGAGAAAAGGTCGAGGGCGAGGTGGTGGTGCAGGCGATTACCCGCTACAAGGCACGGGCGGCGGACTATGCGCGCCAGTTCGGCTACGCCAGCTACGCGGTCGGCGACGTCAGTGTCAACACCGCCGAGGCCAGCCCGATGATGATGGGCGCTCAACAGACTCGCTTCAAGGCGATGGCAGCGTCCAGCGAGGAAGCCCTGCCGGTCGAGGCCGGCAAGGCGACCGTCAGTGTGACGGTCAATGGCACCGTGGTGATGACGCATTGATGGCCGTGTAGAAAGCCAAGCGTCAAGGCTCGGCGATCAAGGCCATCAGCAACGCCTTACTGCGCGGTCCAGCCGCCGTCCAGGCTCCAGGCTTGGCCGCGCACATTGCTGGCGGCGTCGGAGCACAAGAACACCGCCAGCTCGCCGAGCTGCTCCGGTGTGGTGAATTGCAGCGAGGGCTGCTTTTCGGCCAACAGGCGGCGGGTGGCTTCTTCGCCGTCCACACCTTCGGCAACGGCGCGCGCATCCACCTGCTTTTGCACCAGCGGCGTCAGCACCCAGCCGGGGCAGATGGCGTTGACCGTGATGCCGGTGGTGGCCGTTTCCAGCGCCACCGTCTTGGTGAAGCCGACCAGGCCGTGCTTGGCCGCCACGTAGGCCGATTTTTGCGCCGACGCGACCAAACCGTGCACGGAGGCCAGGTTGATGATGCGGCCCCAGCCTGCCGCCTTCATCGCGGGGATGGCCAAGCGGGTGGTGTGGAAGGCTGAGCTCAAGTTGATCGCGATGATCGCGTCCCAGCGCTCCGGCGGGAAGTCCTCGACCGGGGCCACATACTGGATACCGGCGTTGTTGACCAGAATGTCGCAGCGACCGAATTCGGCCGTGACATAGGCCATCATGGCGGCGATTTCAGTGGGTTTGCTCATGTCGGCCCCGTGATAGCCGACCTTCACCTCTGGCCCGCCCGCAGCGCTGACCTCGGCTTTCGGGCCGTCCACATCACCAAAACCATTCAACACGATGTTCACGCCCTGCCGCGCCAGCACGAGCGCAATGCCCAAACCGATGCCGCTGGTGGAACCTGTGATCAGGGCAGTTTTACCTTTCAACATCTTCATCTCTCCCGTGGTTGCTAGGATGGATTATGGGGACTTACGCAAAACCGGTTCCGTGTCGATTTTTTCGCCTTGCACTCCAGGCTCCTCGACCCATTTTGCGTAAGTCCTTTTCATCAAAGGATCTGAAAATGAATCAACCGCAGTTGAAGTTCGTCCAATGCCTGAGCGCCTCGGGCCTGCACCGCATGGCGTATTGGGAGTGGGCTTACCGGGGCGAGGACTTGGGGCGCGAGCCGGCACCGGTGCTGGTCTGCGTGCACGGGCTGTCCCGCCAGGGCCGCGATTTCGACGTGCTGGCGCGCCGGATGACCGACCGCTACCGCGTCATCTGCCCCGATGTGGTGGGCCGCGGCCGCTCGGACTGGCTGCTCAACCCGGCCGGCTACCAAGTGCCCAGCTACGTCTCGGACATGGTGACGCTGCTGGCGCGCCTGGACACGGATCAGGTCGACTGGGTTGGCACGTCGATGGGCGGCCTGATCGGCATGGGGCTGGCGGCCTTGCCGAGCCGTTCCGGCAATCCGCTGCGGCGCTTGGTGCTCAATGATGTGGGGCCGGTGATCGCCATCGAAGCGTTGCAGCGCATCGGCAGTTACCTGGGCCTGCCGCTGCACTTCGACACCGCCGAGCAGGGTGCCGCCTATTTGTGGACCATCGCCAAGAGCTTCGGCCCGCACAGCGCCGAGCAATGGGCAGCGCTGTCGGCCCCGATGCTCACGCCCGACGGCAACGGCCTGAAGCTGCATTACGACCCGAAAATCGCGGCCGCCTTTGCCGCAGTGACACCGGACATGGCGGCGGCCGGCTCGAACCTGATGTGGCATGTGTACGACGCGATCCGCTGCCCGACGCTGCTGCTGCGCGGCGCCGATTCCGACCTGCTCGCACTGGAAACTGCGCAGGCGATGACGCAGCGCGGCCCGAAAGCGCGTTTGCACGAGTTTGCCGGCGTCGGCCACGCGCCGATGCTCGGCGTGCTCGATCAGATCGCCGTCGTGCGGGAGTTCCTGATCGCACCATGAAGACGGGCCGGCTCGAAG